>JBAVTY010000765.1:0-2201 GCA_049696495.1 Candidatus Nitrosopolaris sp. | reverse complement strand
TATTTAGTATTTCATCTCTCACTACAAAAGTAAAGTCATTATTTGAAATCGGTGGAATTGCAGGAGGATTTTTGGTATTCATTTCATCTCTTTATGATCCGGTATATCTAGAATTTAATCGATACGGGCGTCAAAGATTTTGCAAATTTATCTCATGGAAGTAACCCGATCCCGTAGCACAATAGAACAGGACAAGACAGAACAGGACAGGAGATCTGCGTTGCTCATAGATCTACCGACCGACGCATGACTGAATGCTACCTGGTCTGTAGCAATAAGCACGTACCTCTTACGATTATATTCTCAAAAAGATATAGAGGGACATTAAAAATACGACTAATTCATAAAATAAAATAATAACCCCCTCGATAGGGCATTGCAAATCAAGCGATGTATTGTTAATGCACTAGATGACGGAATAAAATAAGATTATTTTTCTTTCATATATTCCAATGGATGAGGAGTATGTTTCAAGAAAAAACATAATATCAAGAGAAGTTAGCATATACTATAATGTATATAAGGCAAAAACCTACGGCGTTGCATTTTATAGTCGTCGTTGTGATAACGATATTTTTGCTGGACGGATATGTATATCCTTTGCAACCTTATCACTCATTTGCGCAGCAAGGAACAGCACTTAAAATGGCGTTTGTAACTGATGCCAAGTTCAATGATGAAGGTTGGGGAGCCGCCGGCTATAATGCTACCCAGGTTTTGAAAAGTAAATATGCCATTGATCTTACTGCATCAGATGGAATTGCAATTCCCGATATCGAATCTACACTGACAGATTATGCTGACGGGGGAGCTAAGTTGATAATCGCCCAGGGCTTCCAATGGGGAGATCCGGTTTTGAAGGTTAGCCCTCAGTATCCGGATACAAAATTTGTGGTTATGACGGGGCTTGTTAAAGGGCCAAACGTAGCCTCCATTTTCCCGATGCAGCAACAGGGATCTTTCTTGCTAGGAGGGCTTGCAGCGATGATGTCAAAAACGGGTGTGATTGGTTTCGTCGGTGGAGAAACATATCCAAATATCATCAATATCGATGAAGGATACAAACAAGGAGCACGGCTGATAAATCCCAATATTAAGATTCTCACCGATTACCTACAAGATTTTAACGATCCTGCTAAAGGAAAAGAGGCAGCGTTAGCACAGATAAATTCTGGTGCGGACTTTTTGCTTCACGTGGCCGACACATCTGGTCATGGTGTTATTGAGGCAGCTCAAGAAAGGGGTGTATATGCATTTGGCGCTGTTGCGGATCAGAACAAATTGGCACCTGACACAGTTCTTACCTCATTTATGATAGATATGGATAAGGCATATGGCCAAATCTTCAAAAGTGTTAGAGATGGCACATTCGTTGGAACACTTACTAAACCCGGACTTGAGACAGGCAAAGGAGCTCCCGGCGACGGTATAGTCTATCTAGCTCCATTCCACAAGTTGGCCAATAAAGTCCCTACTGCTGTAAAGACTAGACTAAACCAATTAACACAGGACGTAATTAGCGGAAAGATTGTTGTGCCTGAGAGGACGACTCCCACAGCTTAGTCTTTTGTTACAGTTTAAAATGGAAATGACGCAAACAAATCGCTTGAGTAATTTTTTGTGTAAATTTACAAATATACCAGTAATCAACCGCTTCCAAAAAGGCACAAAGAAACCAACTGATACATATAAGAAGAAGGATCGGAAGCATTCCGAGAAAGACGGCGAGGAAGTTGTACTAATGAAAAGGATAACTTGTAAGTTCGGTAAATTGATAGCAAATCAAAATATCAATTTTCATTTGGCTAAAGGAGAGATACATGCACTCTTAGGAGAAAACGGGGCTGGAAAAACAACACTAATGAGCATATTATACGGTTTGTATCAGCCTGAGAGTGGAGATATTTATATCAGAGGACAACCTGTTGACATCAAGTCACCATTAGATGCAATTGATCTTGGTATCGCTATGGTTCATCAACATTTTTTATTGACGCTTCCCCATACTGTGACCGAAAATATAATTGTGGGATTAAAATCTAGCAGATGGATTTTCTTAGATACTGGTAAGGCAGAAAAGAAAATTTTAGAGCTGTCAAAAAAATACGGACTGGAGGTAGATCCAAGAGCCATCGTCGGTAACCTATCTGTAGGCAAACAGCAGCGTGTGGAAATAATAAAAGCTCTTTACAGAGAAATTG
>JBAVTY010000764.1:0-2152 GCA_049696495.1 Candidatus Nitrosopolaris sp. | reverse complement strand
GTTGAGGAAATCGCACTATTAGTTGCATTTGTGATACTAGCAGCATTTACATATACTAGTGGATTACGGGGAGCAACCCTTACTGCCGTATTAAAGGATGTATTAATTTGGATAACTGTTATTGCGGTTATAGTAGTTGTCCCTCTGAGTATAAGTGGTGGTTTTGGTACTGCCTTCAAGGATGTAAAGCCAAGTTATTTGACCGTACCTGGTCCACTTGTTACTGGGTATGCAACTCTGGTATTGGGAAGCGCTCTTGCGTTGTATCTCTATCCCCATGCGATAAACGGTGTTTTGAGCTCAGAAAGTGTACACAAGCTTAGGAGTAGCACTACACTTCTACCACTTTACGGAATAGGACTTGCCATTATGGCGCTTATGGGGATTCTTGTGTATGCTGTTCCATCTGCAATGAATTTTCTTTCGCATTTTCCTGAAAGCTCACGCGGCATACTTGTTGTTCCTTCATTGATTTTGTATTCTATGCCACCCTGGTTCACGGGTATAGCTCTTCTTGGTATATTCATAGGTGGTCTGGTACCGGCAGCAATTATGGCAATGTCACAAGCAAATCTACTTACAAGAAATATAATAAAAGAGATAAGACCAAACACGTCTGCAACTTCTGAGATTAGAATAACAAAAATTTCATCAACTGTCTTCAAGTTTATAGCACTTGGTTTTGTGTTTACTATTCCAGCTACGTATGCAATATCACTGCAACTTTTGGGAGGTATACTGATTACACAGACATTACCTGCAGTATTCTTCGGTCTTTATGTCAAATCATTAAGAAAAGAACCCCTCATCGCTGGTTTGCTTGTTGGGATATTTTCGGGAATTCTTATGGTCGAGTATACCAACCACTTTGGAGCACTAACTTCATCTCTTTTTAATATACCAATTTTTGGTTCATTGTATGTTGCAGTCGTTGCCCTCGTAATGAATCTAGTAGTATCATTTGGTGGGAGTTTTATTATGAATAAAAAGAGATCAGCTTTGCTTCAAACAAAAAACAGAAACACATAAGCTTCAATGCCTAACCTTGTATTTTGTACTTGAAGCTATCCAGAATGAATGGGAGTATATACCTTCTTCCGTGCATCCTCAAGACTATTCCTTTCAAATCCAAGGATTATCAAGATAGGAATTTAGTTCGTACGTTATCACTAATCATACACAGATCAAGAAAAGAATACCCTCTGAAAACAATTTAATAGCCTGGGTAATTTTCGATTTTGATTTTATATCATCATCCTCATCTAATTGGCCTCTTTCGCTGTTTATTATAGCCCCAATATCACGAAATGACATATGCATTAGTTTAGCGATTTCCCTGATTGAATTATTCTCCTTGTAAAGCTGAATTACATATTCTTCCCTTTCTTCTCTGGTCATATCTAGTAGCGAGGCCAAGATTTTACCTTATTATCATAATAAAAAAAGTCACTAATAGCTTTTTACCCTGTTTCCTGCCATCGTTTTATCAGCTTTCTGTTGCTACCTCTATTACCAAAGGGATTAAACTGTGCGAGAACTACCCACCTCATATCAGGAGGGCTTGTGTTATATCTGAACGGTTAGCCAATTGAAACGCATTTCTAGCTACTTTTGAGAAATTTTTAATCTGGCAGAACAGGTGCCAATACATACGCTCATACGAAAGTTTAGTTAAAATAAGTTTGTGTGTAACAAAGCACTTTTACGTTATTTAGCTATAGATTGCGTAGTATCAGACAAGAAAGATGATCTACAACATAGAAGAAAGACTTTTACGTTATTTAGCTATAATCGAGGCAGCCCTAGTCGACAGTGATATAACATCCCGTATAAGCAACAATCGCATACATCTAAACTTAAACTAAGCCTGTTGTTGGCTAGCAAAACCAAACCACAACTTGCCTAGCAAAACTGCAGTGATTAATAGCAGTTACATAATCTTCGTGTTTAGGTAACTATCGAGATTCTCTTCATTGTTAAGATCTAATCCTTCCTTTTTCATCTCTAAAGCTATGAACTGGATCAGTTCAATTTCATTATCATAACTGAAATGTCTATCGTCTGCTATTGTCATCATCTTTATTATTCTTTGCTGACGAATTAGGTTGATTAATACTCTGTGGACCCAATCTATGCTTACTTCTTCTTCTTT
>JBAVTY010000763.1:0-2258 GCA_049696495.1 Candidatus Nitrosopolaris sp. | reverse complement strand
TTGTTGTACGCTTGACTCTGTTGTGGGTCAATATAATGAACAGGAGGAGAATTCTATTACGACAAGCAAGGCTAATGGTTAGAAACGATTGATAAGATTACCAGTAACCATTCTAAGGAGTTGTTACCAAAAAAGGGGATGATGTAATGAATGTTACCAAAAAAGGGTGACGTTAACATGGGTGGGAATATGATTCATGATGAGAAGGTTAATGAATTAAGAAGTAGAAAATTTAGTATGGACCGTGCGAATTTACATGCTGATCATGATATGCAAACGATTGGGGCAGTGGTAACAGTAGCCTTGGGCATCATACTTTTTGAAGTAATCCCAGAGAAAAATGTTTGGTCAATTCCTGTCAAACAAGCAGATGAACATCTAATTGCTGTTCCGACCCCAGGAGGATTCTCTTTATTACTCATGCAAAAAGAAGATGAACATAAATCTCTAACTAAAGAAGAGGACTATAAGAAGCAATATCACTACAGAAAGAGAATCCTAATCGTAGATGATGATCCGGACATTACGTTAGCTTTTGAGAAAGGTTTAAGGGACAAAGGATTCGAACAGATCGATACAGCTAATAATCCTTTATTGTTTTTGAAGAACTTCAAGGCAGGTTCATATGATCTACTAATTATAGACGTTGTGATGCAGCAAATGGATGGGTTCAGACTATTTGAAGAAATTAGAAAAAAAGACAAGAAAGTTAAGGTTTGTTTTATCAGCGCAAGCTATGAGAGCTGTATTTCGAGCTACCAGTACTACTGATGATATAGGTTGCTTCATTCAAAAGCCAGTCGAGGTAGCCAACTTGATAAAACATATTGAAGCAGAATTAGGGTAGACTGTCTACTTATTATAAAACTTCATGGGGAAAATAAACTTACCTGAATTGTTAGTTTAATAGTAAAATCATGACCTCAGTTTACTAGCAGTGTGATTAATAATTTTCAGGTTTCCCCATAAGGTTTAAAAACAAATTCAAAGATGAGGGGAAGATTTCGTTCGTAACTTTAGTGTGTGCTTGTCAGATTTTAATGGGTTTATTCTACTGCGGGTGTGGAGGTGCGGAGGTTACTGGCGCAGTTTCTCTTACACCATTTTGCCAAGCGTCGAACCTAAGTTCAGTTTAGTTGTTGGAGATCTTTTTATGGCTTAGTTTCTTTCCAGTCAGCTACAACTACACTTATTACTCCATCGCTTATAATAGAATTATGATTCAGGGGATCTCTGAATCCGATATAACCACAATGGTTGTCGTATAGAGGGACCAAGTAATCAAGACAGTCAATCTGAGCAGTTCCATTTGCATCACGATGTTGTAGGTCGTATGCAACATCTTGTTGGATGTAATTTGCTGGTCTTATAACTTGAGAGCCAGCCCCAACTAATCCCAATACTGCATGCTGCTCATTAGCCGTACAATCAAGGAATAACATGTCGTCCATGGGATCGTATACATTGTAGAACTTGTCAACTACATGTTCAATTGCCTTGCCAAAAGATCTATTTATGGATGGGGTATCACTATTGACTGCTGCTCCTAGTAAGTCTACTGATGTTATTTTAAAAGCGTTATTCTTCCACGTTTTGGTGTTGTCTAAATTCACTAATGTACTATTGGTAACGTTAGCACCCAAAGAGTGAGCAATAATTCGTATATTAGTACGTTGACATGTATTCTTAAGGTCTGAGATGAAATGTGCGAGCTTTGGTCCATTTTGGTTTGCTATATTTTTTGCAATTTGCCAGCCATGAGGTGAGAAACCTGTATTTGAATCCCAACTAAAACCAACTACTGGAACCACATAACGATCACTATGCAACGACATCGTTAGTCTATCCATCTGCTCAAGGAATTCTCTTTCATTGGCCCAGACTCCATGAACATAGATGGCAATTTCTGGAGGACAAGCACCTACCTGAAATCCCGGAATATTTACAGCCATAAAGTCCGTTGTATTATGCCCGGGAAGAAGTTCTCCTGTATCAAGGCCAAAATGTCCACGAGTAGAAACTACGGAAGGATTTGAAGTAATTGTTTGTTCCCATGCTAAGGAGAGTGGGCAAAGTAGTATTATGAAGATCGCTAATTCCAAGATTAAATAAGTATGGAGTCTCAAAAGCCTTTCTCCTATCCCGAAATTATTAACACACAGCAGTAATTCTGTGACCAAATTGACTGATCGAAAGATAAGGTGGATTATCAGAGAGAAAATGAAAGAGATTCTCAGTACCAACGACATAGCATTATT
>JBAVTY010000762.1:0-2515 GCA_049696495.1 Candidatus Nitrosopolaris sp. | reverse complement strand
AGAAAAGATTTGGATTAATTAAATCAATAGGCTGGAACATAGAAGTGCTTAACAGATTGCAATGTGCAAACAAACTGGGACTAAAGGTGACACGATATGCGATATCGAATTAGGCAACAACCCCGACATATTGATAAGTGCTTGACTGACACGTGCGAGATTTAATCTCCATTTGTGGGAAGTATCGATTATGATTTATGTACGACGTTGTGTGCGATAATCATGGGAAGGGAGGAAGTGAATTTCGATACCATTATCTAATTTTTTTTCTTAGGCTTTGAAAATTCTGCTGAACATGATCAACTCCGGGCCATTCGTCGAAGTTCCAACAACTACGGATTTTGAATTTGCCAGTATTCCAGAGGATAGAAATGGGGTCCCCCCGTTAACTGTAACGGGTTCGGCTTGGACTTGTAATGTTTCGGAAATCACTTTAACTTCTTCTTCTGTTGCTTTTGGATGCACTACTGCCCCTGAGTTTGTTGCAACGATCATAGAACCTGTTTGAATATAGCCGCCTACAGTCATCGAATGGACAGGCACACCCAAAGCATCTCGGACTTGTTGGTCTACCTCGCCTTTGAATAATGGGGATACTAATGCTCCATTATCATTGGTTGAAATCAGATTTCCAATGGCAGTGAATTTGCTATTCAGACGATCGACATTAAGACCGGTCCCCTTCAGAATGAGAATCTCTTCATCTGTGGCAATAGATGGAACCAGTATTCCGTTGTTATTCATTGCCGTCATCGGACCAATTAGCCTTGTGTTCGCCACTGATGTATAAATCTCTTCTTCCACACCTAGGTATTCCATTAGTTTGGCGGTCTTAGTTTTTGCAAAACCAAAAGGTAATATGATTATTCTATCATTGGTTTTTGCAAACAATCCGATATTGGGGCTTTTATAATAAGAGTATCTATAAATTCCCAAGTAATAATTTTTTGTGTAAAACTATGAATATGAACCTATTGAATTTAGCTGACTAAAAATTATGGGCCAATTCTTGACGACATGATTGGCATTTGCCGCAGCTTAGCCCTCGAATATCCACCTTCTGGACAGCGAATGGAGTAATATTCAAACACTTTCTCGTCTTACAGGTCTGAGGTTCTACGTTAACGCATTGTTCTAATTCCCTTGCACGACAAGGAGTACTTCATTGCATACGGCTCTGGACACTTAACTGAACTTTTTTATCTATGTACTGGAAGCTAAGAGATATGCCTATTGAGAAATTTTTTAATCGAGACATAGTTTCGATCAAAGATTTCAGTAGGCACGATCTTGAATTTATTTTCAATTGTACAGATCGAGTTAGCGCACTTGGACAAAATGAAAAGACGGAATTGGGCAAGGGAAGAACCCTGGGTTACATATTCTACGAGCCTAGCACTAGGACTCGAATGAGTTTCGAAGCAGCTATGGCATCGCTGGGGGGGAGCTCTATCGGAATTTTTGATTCGAAATCCTCATCGGTTGAAAAAGGCGAAAGCCTTGCCGATACTATCAGAATAATGGATCTTTATTCGGATGTTATTGTTCTTAGACATCCGCTAGACGGTTCAAGCAGATTCGCTGCAGAGTTATCAGAGAATCCTCTTATTAATGCTGGAAGCGGAAGCGAAGAACATCCTACTCAAGCCATGCTTGACCTTTATACGATACTCAAAGAGAAAGGCAAGATTGACGGTCTCGGTATAGGAATCGTTGGTGATTTGAAATATGGAAGGACGGTTTATTCATTGCTATATGGCCTCGCAAATTACAACGTAGATATTCACCTAATATCTCCTCCCACGTTGAGCATTCGCAAAGAGTCGATATATGACATTGAGAAGAAAAAATTGAAAATCTATGAACATTACGAGCTTGAAGACAGTATTTTGACTAAACTTGATGTAATCTATGTCACACGAATACAGAAAGAGAGATTCCCGGATCCCCAGGAATACGAAAAAGTGAAAGGCACCTATACTATTGATAGCAATACCCTTCGCAAAACAAAACCAGACGTATCTGTAATGCACCCGATGCCTAGAATGCAGGAAATTTCACACTCTGTTGATTATACAAAGAATGCGATATACTTCAAACAAGCTGCCTATGGAAAGGAGTTAAGGGCTGCTCTCTTAGCCCTGATATTAAATGAAAACGCAGTATAAGCTTGGACGGTCGTTTTACTTATGAGTCTATCAATTGTGCAGACTGTTTATATGTGAATTTAGGCTGGTTACCGCTCTTGAACGATGAACATCTCCAGTGCCTATAGACATCATTAAATTCAAGAATGGCAAAATAGTTCTAGATTTATCAGAACTAAGATCGCTCCACGAAAACACAGTGTACCTACTACTGATTTATAGGATATGATTAGAAGTTACATTTCTCCTATCCCGAAATTATTAACACACAGCAGTAATTCTGTGACCAAATTGACTGATCGAAAGATAAGGTGGATTATCAGAGAGAAAATGAAAGAGATTCTCAGTACCAACGACATAGCATTATT
>JBAVTY010000761.1:0-1509 GCA_049696495.1 Candidatus Nitrosopolaris sp. | reverse complement strand
AATAATGCTATGTCGTTGGTACTGAGAATCTCTTTCATTTTCTCTCTGATAATCCACCTTATCTTTCGATCAGTCAATTTGGTCACAGAATTACTGCTGTGTGTTAATAATTTCGGGATAGGAGACGCGTTATGTGAAGCATAAAACCTTTCATATTAGTTGATCAATAGACGATAAGCATGTGTGATAAAGCCTGACTATTAGAGCATTCACTACCACTTGACACAAGTTTTCCTTCAAACTGTCTTGATTATAATTTTACCGTGCATTGTTGCTGGATGCAAAGAGCAATAGTATTCAAAAGTCCCGGGCATCTTCGATGCAATTGCGGTCGTAAAATCCTGTTCAGGAGATAAGTAAGCTGTGTTAATATTCAGCTTATCGACGATTAAATCATGTCTTACAAAGTCCTTATTCAATACAACAAGCTTTTCTGGGACGTTTACTATCGCGAAAATGTCTGGGTTAGTCCCATTGAAAAGATTATCTCGTGCGACCAATAATATTCCCTTGATATGCTTAGTCGTAGATTCCTTTGCAGGATGCGTGAAATTGCTTATTGCCCAAATGGTCCCAACGGCGATAAATGATATCGTGATTATGGCAATTATATTATTGAGCAAGTATCATGTTAACAGGATGATGAAACCATTTAAATTTCTATACCTCTGAGGTAGTTTTGTTATGCCTAAGTGACGTTATTTCTAAATTAAGCTATAAACTAAAGGAAATCTTATATGTTAAATATTATATGTTAAATGGGTGTCCGATCAGAGTCCTACTGTTAATGGAAACGCTTTGTGTCTACAACAACTAATAATGTATCTTGTTGAATTAACATGGTCCACAAAATAGTAGTCCTAGTGCCAGCTATGATTGCGGCTATTGCATTAGGTACACTCGGTCTTGTGTTTATTCCACCAGCAGTCAAAAATGAACCTACAGGCTTTCCTGTAGGAACAGTTAGGATAGATCATGATGTAATTAAGGTTGAGGTTGCAAAGTCTAGTGCTGAAAAAGAAAGATGGCTAATGTTCAGACAAGAAAAAATGCCATTTAATTCTGCAATGATTCTAGTTTATGACAAACCAGATCTGTACTCAATCTGGCTCTTGAATATTGAATACAATCTTGATCTAATTTGGTTTGACGAAAATGGAAGTATAGTATATATGGTAAAAGACGTACCTCCATGTAAGAGTACTTTTGATATAGATGATTGTACTTACAAAAATACAGAACCTGCGAAATACGTGATTGCTGCAACATCAGGTTTCATAGATAACCATCGAATTAATAAAAACTCAAGGATGACTCTAACTAATCTAAATTCATTGGGTTGATGAAATACATTACCGATCTGAATTTGCCATAATCCTAACTTACCTGACTGTTTGCGTTTTCCTGATTAAACCATGTCTATCTACTTTTACAAGATGGTTCATTGGCTATGATAATATCAAGCTGTAAGAAAGTAGTTATTCTTATGACACATGGTTATGGTTGTTC
>JBAVTY010000760.1:0-2380 GCA_049696495.1 Candidatus Nitrosopolaris sp. | reverse complement strand
TTAATTTCAATGTGGGAATTTTTAACGCGCTTCCTATAGGTCCATTAGATGGAGGGCAATTTTATAATTCTCTGATTGAACGTAAAGTCAATTCAAAGACAAAGAAACTAAAGAATGCATCTCTAGTAATTACCCTCGTGATGACAGCGGTAGTAATAATGTCTGTATTTGTTCCATGGATTATGCACTAGGTGTCATGTTGTAGCGCATATTAGAATACATTAAGACGACATCAACAAGCTAATGTCTGTATTTGTTCCATGGATTATGCGCTAGGTGTTATAGTATACCATCCTAACATTATGGAGTGTTATGATCATAGGTACCTAAACTGGGGGTTTATGTAACTTCATACTATCCTGTCGATTTCGGACGTCTATATACACGTCAAATAACGATTTGTGCTTTAACCTAGGAGGATGAGGGTATTTTAAAATTCATCCTTTTCCAAACAGGTATCACAAAAGAAGACTTTTTACTCTTAACGATGTGGTGCAGTATCTGGTGTTTAACATTGTGCCCGCCTTTTAGTCTAATCTCCGCACTCATGCATGTAACAGATGTATCATATTCATCCGGTTATTACTACTCATGGTTCTCCCTAGCGGTTAAGCCGGTTCTTTCGATAGATACTTAACATAGAAGGTGTCTAGGAGTATTATTCAGAAATCCCACCTTAGAAATAACAGTACGAAATCCACAGTTTTATCAGCATAATTATGTCGCTATTCATCTACGAATAGAAAAGGGACTCCCATGAATAATAATATAAGAACGCAGTGAAAAGCAGTTCTAAAAGAACAGTAGACCCTATTCAGTAGCCCATGAATAATAATATAAGAACGCAGTGAAAAGCAGTTCTAAAAGAACAGTAGACCCTATTTCATAGTACATTTATCCTATAACTATATGAAACACAAAGTATTCTCGCATTTGATACAATATATAGACTCTTCTGAGTTCTCGTACATGCATTTCTGACAAGTCTTAGACTTTCTATTTCAAGCACGTCCACAAATAATTCTAAATGACTTAGTTCTTTGCTTTCGCATCCGATATTGTTAAATGATTAAGTGAACCAAACAGATTAACTAATGGAAACCACCAGCAGCTTTCGAGCCATAAAGCTCACATCTTCGTGGAGAGACATCTTCGTGGAGATCTTTTGATGGAGTTAGATTTGAACCAATCATCCGTCAAGAAACGGTTATTTTGACCCACATGGGCCATTAATATGGTTATTTTTATTTCGACATTTAACATACTTTTGGTCGTCTTATATGGGTGAATCGAATATTAGTGAATGTCCATGCTGTTACAATGTTAGACTAGACTCAATACCCGTATCATATAACGAACTTTGCAAGTTTGATTATGATACTAAACGAGGCATAACTATGAAGTTTTCAAAAAGTGCTGAATCTGAAGGATCGAAAAAACAGAAATGAATGGGTAGTCACTTTATTATTACTATCTTTTGCAATCCAACTCCTTAACCCGTGTATAATAAAATTGATTTTCTAGCATTGAAAGGGTGGATTTTTGTCGGTTCGACTTAATTAGCAAAAATTTTTTCAATGAACGTAGTTAGAGTCATGAGTACAAGACAAAATCACCAATGCAGTACTACAGAGATGATAAAGGGGAGTCAAAATTTTTGTTAGTCTAATAATATCTTAAATTCTGCTTTATAGGTGAAGCCTTTTCGGTCACCATCAATAGCACAAACGGTGTACTCGTGTTCTAATCAATAAATTTAAGATATTTGTGTCCAAGTTTCTATTATTCTAGCTCTTTATCAACCTGATTTTTCAATGACGTAAATCTGCCAAATCTCTTGTCCCAGTTAGAAAAGAATCTTTGTTCGCTTAACCCGATATACAACCACATTGAAGCCAACATTATTGAAACTCCGATAAAGAAAAGTAGGAAAATACCTATGTCAGGGAATCTGAACAAAATTCTATGCATGAAATAAGGATGAATTACGAAAACACTAGCTAACATTAAAGACAAGGGTGCAAGAACGAAAGAAGATAGTATCATTACTTTAAAAACATTTCTTGTTGCATTCATATGAGATATTAATTCATCAAGTAACTCAACGATACTAGTCTTTTCATTTTCTGTGTTCTTTATTGATTTATTAGTATCATTGTCGTCGCTTACTGAGGACATTACTACTAGTGCTGTGTCCTAACGCTTCTTAAAATACTTGACTAACTATGTTACTGGATTATCTATTTTATTTTCTATCTCCTATCCCGAAATTATTAACACACAGCAGTAATTCTGTGACCAAATTGACTGATCGAAAGATAAGGTGGATTATCAGAGAGAAAATGAAAGAGATTCTCAGTACCAACGACATAGCATTATT
>JBAVTY010000759.1:0-7292 GCA_049696495.1 Candidatus Nitrosopolaris sp. | reverse complement strand
AGGATTGATAGAAGGAATATTTGGCGCTGAAGAAGCTAAGCATCATCAGCTTTATTGCAGATTCAGATTAAAGAACAATCAGAAAAGATTTGGATTAATTAAATCAATAGGCTGGAACATAGAAGTGTTTAACAGATTGCAATGTGCAATCAAACTGGGACTAAAGGTGACACGATATGCGATATCGAATTAGGCAACAACCCCGCTTGAATAATAAGACTTAATTGTAAAGTTAATTATTTTCTAATCTCAAGATATCGATGTCTAGATTAGTAGAGCAATTCGGCAGCACAAATTCTCAACAATACGTATAACGCTCCTGACTACACTCAAACTTATAGTGTTGACAGAAAACGACTCGGTTGCGATGCAAGAGAATATTCTATATCCTTCTACTAAAATCTCGTGTGCTAAATCTGGAGAGCTTTTTTCTACCATAGTTGGGTATAACGATGTTAAGAAAATTTTTGCCCTTTCAATAACGTCTCAGAAGCCTGTTCATATACTGCTAGTTGGCCCACCGGCTTCTGCTAAGACACTCTTCATGCTGGAGTGCATGAAGCTAGATCGGTCCTACTTTACTCTCGGCAGTCACAGTACGAGGGCTGGTATGCTAGAATATCTATTTGAAAGACGACCTAGGTACTTGATCGTAGACGAAATCGAGCATATGGGGATAAAAGACCAGACAGCCCTCTTGAGCTTAATGGAAACTGGCATTCTTTCTGAAACGAAATTCCAGAAGACACGAAATACCCAACTCAAAACATGGGTTTTTGCGACGAGCAATGGTACGGAGCGGATGCTAACTCCATTGTTATCAAGGTTTGTTACACTACATTTTAAACAATATAAATTTGAAAACTTTCATGAGGTGGCATCACACATGCTTGTACAGGAAGGAGTAGGGAGTCAGCTCGCCTCTAAGATAGCAAATGCAGTGTGGTGGAAAATGAAATCAAAGGATATTAGGAACTGTCTAAAAATTGGCCGGCTCGCAAAGACCGAGGAAGATGTAAATTGGATTGTAGACACATTTAAAAACTACAGATGAGCTAAGCGTAATTCACTACCGATTCACATATTGTCGGATTTTTTCAACCTATCTATTTCGTCATCTACGGCTTCGCCCATAGCGTCGAGGTCTCCAAGATCTTTGAACTTCTGATATGTTAGCCTTTCCAATAATTGCAGAATACTTTTCGCTGAACGGTACTGCGGTATCTGCGGATCGTTTATTTCAGCATACAATCCGATTCCTTGAATGTTATTCAGTTTTGCGAAGCCCAGGATTAAGCCGTTGAAACCTGTGATCAGCGATGATGACGGCGTGGTTTCTATTCCTAGGCTTCTAATTCGTTCTGTTAATGTCTGAGATGTCGTAGTGATGAACGTCTTTGGCTTTTTCTCTAAATTCCTTCGAGTATGGAATGCACCTAGTGTGTAAATGAGTTGAACTGAATATTTTTTAGCAATATCAATTACATCAAGACATAGTTTGTATAATTCCTCGTTTGTTTGTGGTTGCCCAAGACCCCCTCCAAAAACTATTACGTCTCGTGCATATCTATACTGCCATCGTTCTGGTTGGAAATCAATATAACCACCTCGGTCTATAACATAGTTTGGATAACAAGCAGATACATATCTAAATGGCATTGTGTTAAGATTCTTATTAATAAAATGTATAGCAACGCTGCCGATATCGCCCATATCCTGCATCGCGGCTACAAGTATCGGCTTGTTGATATCCGGTGTCGCTATGTCAGTAAATTCCATGTACCTTTCTGGCTATCCAGAATAAAAAACATTGTTAATCAGCCTAGCTGCGTGTAAATGATGTGCTGTGCATTTTCAACAATTGCTAGATAAGGGCAGGCTTTTTCTGAGTCAATCATTTACATCTTGTTTACTCTGAATACTGGATTTCTAAGGTTAGGTCAGGTTATAGAGTGTATTATGTGCTATTCTTGGTGTGATAAACCATTACGCAAGTTATGAAATGACTACTACGAATTTTTGATTGAGGGTGGACGTATATCTTCCAAAATCATCTAATAAAGATAGTCAGAGCCCCGATCATCTAATACAATAAAAATTGATACGGAAGAAATTTATCAAATTATATATTGCTACAAAAATCGAGTGGTCTCTTTCGAACAACAAAAGGATGACGCCAAAGAGTTCTGTACGCAAGTAACAGAATCATCGAAGTATGGTCGTGGTCCAGAGTATATCCACATGACGTATGGAACTTTAACGAGACTAGTGAAAGCATGGTACTTATATTTCGGAATGGACTTAATCGTCACATGACCACTTCAATGTCAGTCCGTAATGTAATGAGCGAAAAGCTCGAGAAGATCATTGCCAATATGTCTGCTCAGGAGGCTGCAAAAAAAATGGGTGTCGTGAATACCAGCTCCTTGCTAGTCACTGATTTCAATGACAAGCCTATAGGCATAATCACGGAGCGCGATCTGGTAAGAAGAGTAGTCGCTAACGACGCAAACAGCAAAACGGTTGTCATCAGAGAGATCATGTCTTCTCCGATTGCTACAATCGATGCGAACTCTTCAATTGAAGCAGCCGCTGACTTAATGATGCAAAATAAAGTGCGTCATCTTCTTGTGGTGGATAATGAAGACGTAAACAAGCCATTGGGTATTATTACATCCACTGATTTTACTACTTACCTAAAGCAAGGAACGGAATGATTGTTATTCTCTAGCTAATACAAAAGAGCGTTTTGCAGTGGGTATATTGTGTGCGGAACTGTAGACAAACACAGAACAGGAGGTTCAATATACGAGTCTAGAATTAAAGATTTCTATTATTTTCTACATGAATCAGATAAATTCCGAAAATCCCCAAAGCGCCCCCTATGACCGCTAAAAGAATATTTTCTGGGAGGTTAGCTTTAATTCCAAAAACACGGAAGAGAAGTTGGAAGATCAATGTAAATAGAATATTAGAAGATGCAATGGTAGAAGTTAGCGAAGCTCCTATTCTACTAAGTCCTATCACATATAAAAATGCAGCAACCAGAGGCACTAAAGAGAAAAAAACCAGAAATATCAAACTCCCAATTCCAGGATGTGATGCTGCCATCCGTGGAATGAGAATCGCTGCCAAAATTAAACCAGAAATGAATAGTGAACCACCAGATACTTCAATGGAACTGTGTCTTTCAACCAGCTTGGTCATGAATATTATCCCAGCCGCGAAGGTGAAAGCTGAAAATATTGCTTCGAAATCACCGAATGTCAAAGGGACTGAAAATAGCAAACTCAACTGCAAAGAACTACTTGAAACTGTTGCTAGGAATCCTGATAGAGCTATGATAACACCGGCAAGCTGCTTTTTTCGCAATTTTTCCTTCAGGAATAACCATGCAAGAATAAGTACTATTACAGCTTCTAATGGGCCGGCCAACAGACCCTCTTTTGATGCTCCGACTCTAGTCACAGAATCATACCATAGAAAAACTGCTGCTGCCAGAAATATCGAGCCGGTGAGCAATAATTTCCATGATTTGAATACCGTGATTTTCTTATTTAAAAAAACAGTTTGGGCAAATAGCAGCATCGCGCCCGCAATTGGGATGCTTATGCCTGCCACGAGGAGTGAAGATATCCCAGGTATTTCGGTTAGAAATTCCACGATTATCGATTCAAATGAGAGTATTATCGCCTGAACGAAGACAATCCAGGATTTTCCTATCAATCGCTCGGTAAAGTACAACATGTGATAAAAAATGATGCATTGTAATACCTTTTCTATTAGTTTACTAAGTTTTCTAAACCTGCAGAGGAAGAGTAATCTTCTGCAAATGCAATCTTTAAATTCATTTCATTTTCAAGAAGTTTTAGATGAGTTGTTCGGACGAACGCGGTTCACACGTTACCCAAGATAACCTGATACAGATCAATCCTGCTGTGAAATCTAGATTGCAAAAGGCAAAATACGGGGTATACAACCATTCGGCCGTGGAATTGTGTCATTGGACGAAAAAATCCTTTCAAAATGCAGGTAACTGCTATAAGCACAAATTCTATGGCATTTCCACACACCGATGTATGGAAATGACTCCAGCTGCCATGAATTGCGAGAATCGATGCGTATATTGTTGGCGTCCGACGGAATTCTACGATACGCTTAAGATGCCGCCGGAGTTGGTTGACGAACCTGATGTTATTGTTGAAAACTTAATTGCTGAACGGAAAAAATTGATCAGCGGCTTTGGCGGTCATGAGAAAAATGATAGGAAAAAGCTCTATGAGTCGCTTTTTCCTGCACATTATGCAATATCATTGTCAGGAGAGCCTACGATGTATCCCAAATTACCTCAATTGATTAGATACCTTAGAAGACTGCCGGCGACTAAATCGATTTTTCTTGTAACAAACGGTCAAGAGCCTGAGATGCTTCAGAGGCTCGCAGATGAGGATTCGCTACCTACTCAGATATACCTATCGACCAATGCTTCCAACAGGAAGATGTTTTACCTCGTGAACCGTCCCCGCCATAGGGATGCGTGGGAAAGGTGGTGGAAGAGTCTGAGATTTCTCTCGACTGTGAATACAAGAACTGTACTCAGAATGACCATTATTAGACAATACAATGATGCTCTGAACTTTGTTGACGAATTTGCCGAAATGATCTTACAAGGTAACCCGCACTTTATCGAATTGAAATCATATATGCATATAGGGATGTCGACGGAGCGTCTTAAGGCGGAGAATATGCTCGAAATGAGTGAGGTCAGGTCTCTTTCCGAGAAGCTCTGTTCTAAGCTCAAATGCTTCTCGACTATGGACGAGAGCGAAATATCTAGAATCGTGGTGTTACATAACCTGAAACGATACACAGACAGATGGATTAAGGAATACCTGATAAAAGCGTAGGAGATTCATTGATGCGAAGAAAAATGTAGATCATCATATCTGAATGGATGCGCTTGCTGAGGCTCTTAGCCTGCAATAATAAATATACTTTGCTTCACGGTCGAGGGAGACATGCTAATGACTGATTCACGCTCAAATAATTTACACTAGGCCAAAATCTTTCAAACCCATATTGTTATAGTCAGATCTCCAGAGACAATTGTATAATTGAAGCCGGAAAAATTATTATTATCTATCACATTTTCTATCGCCCTTTTGTTTACCATTTATAGCAATTCAGCTTATGCTGAATCATCGGGTATTAAAATCACCTCACCGGCAGAGGGACAACAAATTCCAGTCGACATTAAAAATTTGCCAATCTCGGGTATCTCTTCATACGATTCAACAATGAATTGTCATGTTTCTCTTATTGTTAACGACGTAAGGCCGTATCAAAACGCAACTGGCAATACAAGTGAATCGGATTATTCGTCGTGGAATTACATTCTTAACCCTCACTACTCTAGTATTAAACAAGGCATAAACAAACTTACTGCCAAACTATCCTGTAATGATAATTCCATGAATCTCACAAAATTTTACAGCATGAACCTAAGAGGAGTGAAATCTTCGCCTACAGAAGCGCCCAAACAATTTACAACAGCATCCACGCTGTTACCTGGAACCGTTTCTGCTGAATCTGTTCTTAAAAAACATCACCAAGAGAAAACAACCACTCCTATGACAGAGTTTAAAATCCCAGTCGCAATCTCAACAGCATGGAATGGCGAAGGTAATGTAGCGATCCCACCAGCAAATAACGGTACAGTTGGTAAAATTACAATCCCTAAGCAACCCGGTCTCAATAACACCGTCGACCAGGAACAACAGAACAACGCCAATATGCCGTTCGTCCTTGCACCCCAGTCATCACCTTCTCCTCCAGGTCTTAACAATAACCAGAAGTCTCTACAACTCCCACCTATCGCGAACCCTGGACCAAACCAAGTTGTTCTCGCGGGGTCACCAGTGATTCTTAATGGGTCTGGTAGCAGAGCGCCTGGCGGCATTATCCTGTCGTATTCCTGGAGACAGATCCCGACGAATGCCGTAATTACGTTAAGCGGAGTTAGCACACCAGTATGGGAGTTTACTGCTCCGAAAATTTCGGGAGATACACTCCTGCGGTTTCAATTGAATGTTACGGATAACTTAGGGCAAACTGGAACATCTATCGTAAATATACTTGATAAACCAGGTACTACGATTACGAAGTCACCTTTCGTCACTGAAATCACGAAGTCACCTTTCGCCACTAAACGGCCGTCGATTAACCTGAATAAGGGTTCGAATTCTGCCATTCCTACTAACAACCCTACAATAGCACCGCCATTGATTCCGTCAATAAATTCGCGGCTTAGCCCACAAGCATATGAAGGAGCACAAACTCCATCTCATGGTTATCCACCAATAACTAATGCAGGACACGACCAAGCCGTAAATGCGAACTCTATTGTCAATCTAGTCGCGGGCTTAAGCAAGGACCCAAGTGATCTCCTTAGCTATCACTCGACGCAGATCGCTGACATCCAGGCCACTACTTTGAGTTGAGCAAATACGCCAATATGGGAGTTTACTACTCCAAACGCTGCGTTACATTCCAATCGATTGTTACTAATTGTCATGACTTGAGCGATAGCGGCAGGGTAGTCGTTTTTGTTTGGGAGGAGGCAGGATGGGGCCTTTTAACTTGAAGGTGGTTACGACCATACCATTTTGCAAAGGCAGCAATAGCCTTTCCGCGGTGTGAAATTCGTATTTTTTTGTCCTTCAACTGTCCAAAGGTTAATTCGAAACCAGTTGGGATGAAAATTGGATCGTAACCCCATCCGGGACTGGCAATCCTTAAAGAGATCTTTCCGTCAGTCTTACCGACGAAGGTCCGGACCGTATTCCCGTCATTATAGACAAAAACTGAGACAAAAGAGGCCGATCTATCTCTTAAATGGGACAGTAGTTTTAGGATTCCCAGGTTGCCGATGGTTTTAAAGACAAAAGATGAATTAGAACCTGGGAAACCGTTTAATCGATGAATAAATAGCCCATCGTCCTCAATAATAACTGGTTTGGATACCGCTTTGAATGCATCTTTGGATTTTTCTTCCGCGATTTCGCTGAGGGACTCTGCTTGAATTTCCCTTAACTTTATATTCAAAAATTTTACAGCTACCTTGTACTGATGGAGAATCTGATAGATTTCAATGAATTTATTGATATTGGTGCTCAGGAAGTAAAGCGAACACATGCTTTAAAAATATAAATGCCAAAATAAAAAAGTAATAGTTTCATGACATGCATAACACGACGAGTTCCACGTATAATCCACTTATAATGGCATAAATT
>JBAVTY010000758.1:0-29778 GCA_049696495.1 Candidatus Nitrosopolaris sp. | reverse complement strand
AATAATGCTATGTCGTTGGTACTGAGAATCTCTTTCATTTTCTCTCTGATAATCCACCTTATCTTTCGATCAGTCAATTTGGTCACAGATTTACTGCTGTGTGTTAATAATTTCGGGATAGGAGAGCCACCGAGTCGTCCGAGAAGACACAAATACTATGATATCTCCTCTTACAATGAAGCCAAATGTCTTTAACATCAAGTCCTCGAGTTCCAATTTACCTGCCACGACCTTATCGATTGTCTTGGTGACAAGCAATAATGTTGAACAATTCTCTGTAAGGACTATAATAGGTTAAACATCTTGATGGGTATCGCTAGTTATGGTCTCCATCTGTAAAGATTGCAGGCAGGAATTCCTCTCCTCATCGGAGTACAAGCGTCATCAGCAGACACATTTACATACTCATCTCGATAAATAGAGTAGTAATAGTAAACCAGATAAAGTAAGTTCGAAACCTCCGGATGGCATGAGCCAGGATCTGTTTAGGATATTTGAGAAGTATAGGCTAGGAGAACGAGCTATCCTATGTCTATGGGCTAATGGCCAATTGAATACTGCAATCCGTGAACCATCGCGTATTCTACACTTCTGCATGCTATTTTCTATGACATCTTGTATCACTTGACCGCTTTGTGAATTATAACGTCGACGCGTCCTTTTATAACAGAATTTTGACGTGCCATCCTATGATAATTAAGATCCTTATGTTGGTAGCGGTGTTGACAGCCCTTATGATTACAGCTGGTTCCAATCAAATATTTCTAAAATCATCAGCTGCAGTACAAGAACAAGGACCTACAAATAGTACTAGTAACTCGACTATGAACATACGTCCTAATATTCAGACTGATTTCAATCCAAATGTAACATGGCCGAAAATACCCAAAACTGCATATGTTGATCCTTTTGCTGTAGTCATTGGCGACTGTGAGATAGGAAAATTAGTGTTAGTTGCACCATTTGCTGTGTGCAGGGGTGACGAAGGGACGCCTATTTACATTGGAGACTACTCGAACGTCCAGGACGCTGTTATTTTGCATGCCCTTGAAACAACAGCTCATGGCAAAAATATTGATGACAGAAGATATTCGGCACAAGGTTTGCTATTAAAAGGAAATGATACTGCGTTTAAGAATGGATATGCCATATATGTTGGTAACAAAGTCAGTTTAGCTCATGATGTTCAGGTTCATGGACCTGCATACATAGGAAACGATACATTTGTTGGTATGAAGAGCTTGGTCTTCAATGCAAAAGTTGGAAATAGAGTTGCAATAGGAGTATCTAGCACAATAACCAATGGCGTCACTATCGCTGATGACAAATTTGTACCACCTGGGAGTATCATAACAACTCAGGAACAAGCAGACAAATTACCTGCAAGAGTCGGGAGTCCATATGAAAAATTGAACGGTTTCGTATTACATGTAAACCAAGAACTTGCAAAAGGTTACAATGCTCAGACGATTCACAAACTAGCTACTGAAATAGAAGACGAGATAGAAGAACATGAGATGCTTCAAACAGGGAGTCCAACAGGAAGTCCTAACGCAACTGCTAATAGTAATATCACCCAAGTGGGAGCGAAATAGCAGACCAGGAAATAGAGATAGACCTGTCCTCAGAGCTCTTCGTTCCAATTGAACGTATCCGTGAACCATCGCGTATTCTCGAATTACAGGATAAGCTTAAGGAATGGTTGCAGGAGCCTGCGATGAAAAGGAGCCACAATCACATACTGATGTCTGTATTAGGCTGCTTCTTAATCTCATTTAACCTGCTCTCAAGCACGCCAATCCTTTCTTCTAACTTACCTATTACAACGTCTTTGACCGTTCTCTCGAACTAAAGCAGCAATGAGCTTCCTGAGATGTATAGTCGACATGACGTTCAATTTGTCCAAGACCGTCGGCAAAGTGGAATTGCCCGTCGCGGCCTGTTCAGGGTTCCATACTTCTTTGAGCAATAGATCAAACACACTCTTATGACCTAGGTCTACCAAAGCTGCCTTCAGTTCCGTCTGCAAGTCTGACACGGTTTCTCGATATAATTGTCTGAAAGGATAATGGAAGCTAGCAAGTGTGACTGGTTTCCTTGAGGACGCAAGAGGGCGGCAAGATAAATGACATAGTCCTTAGGCATACCTATACGACGAGTAGGTTCACTTATGACTGCTAGTAGTAATATCGTTCAATGAGATAAGCCTATCAATACACTATTCTTACGAATATATAAGCCTAGTTGTAAGTTAGATATAACACCTATAATGACAAACGATATCAATAAGCTCTTGGCAAGGCAAATTTTGAGTTTTTAATATTCTAGGAGTCTTAAAAAATGAATGGAGGAATCATTTCTACCCCTCAGTCTTAATGATGCCGATGCTATTATTACAACATACGTACATACACCAGTGTACGGCGATCGATCGTGACTGTTAAACACTCTTTTTAGATTTATCATGCATAAATTCCATTGTTTTCTGATTTTTTAATTTCTATCGTAACTTTATCACCCACTTTTATACCAATATCTTCGTACTCTTTCATACTCATTTTAAATGTAGGGGAATCCGTGAGAGCACTACCACTACCACTACCACCAGTCATCCGGGAAATATTTGACATCATCTTAGGTAAATTCTTCATCAAATCTTCTGGGGAAGTAAATGCCATCATGTTTGGACCAAAAGGATTTTGCTGCCTTTCGCCACCTGATTTGTAATCATTCGAGTCACTGAATGTGATATAGATGTAAGGTGCGCCATCTTGAGAAGCTTCGATCTTTGAAATGATAAAGTCCTTCTTCATTTTACTATTATCATTATATGCACATAGTATAAAGGTTCTGCTGGATTACTTGGATATAAAATTTGTTTTAAGTGCACGAATATATAATAGATAATGACGAAACTTTCGAGGAGGTAAAAATAACGCAAGACAATAGACAAAACATGTAATCTTCCAAGACACATGTAAACAGTCGTAGACAATCAAGGACAAACTGTTATTGTAGCTAAAGATACTACAGAAATCATCTAGAGTTCGCGATGGGAAATTCGGCATACAGACTTAAAAGGGAGAACAACGGAATCACAATTAAAAGACCAAGTTTAAAACTATCTAAATACCCATAATCTGCATCATAATTTGCCAAAGAAACTATTTGTAATAGGAGTAGGTCCAGGTTCCCCAAGTTATTTGACTGATGCAGCTAAAGATGCGATCAGTAAATCTCGGTATGTTATCGGGTATAAATATAGTCTGACCATAATAGAAAGTATAATAGATAAAAGCAAACAACAAGTTTCCGAGATTACTATGCAGAATCAAGAGATGATATATAATGACATATATAATAAAATGGCCGATAACGATTATTGCACAGTGACCTTCACAGGCGACGTAAACTTTTCTGAATCTGAGGTTGTTGATCGACTGCTAGAAATTTTCGGTGATGATAACGTTGAAATTATTCCAGGCATCAGTTCGATCCAAATCGCTGCGGCGAAATCCAAAGTTCCCCTTGACAAGGCATATGTAATTACTTTCCACGTAAGTGGAGATATTGAGGCGAAAAAATTGGAGTTGGTTGACGCTGTAGTAAATGGAAAAAGCGTAATTTTACTGCCCAGACCATGGCCTAGAGATCCGAAAAAGAACTTTATGCAAGCCGACATTGCAATTTTCTTGAGGAAAAACGGAGTCGATACTTCAAGTATAAAGGTTTGTGTTTTTGAGCATTTGACACAAGACGGTAAAGAAACTGTTTTTAAAGGCAAGATTAGTAATTTAGAAGGAAAATATTTCGACCCGTTTTCTGTCATGGTAATTGATCAAGTAAAGCGTCAAACATATTTGCAGTTTGTGTCATAACTGAAGTCCTGATCTTTACATAAACAATGCATACATAATATTTCATGAAAAAAATTTTAATAAAATTATATCAACTCATGTAAGATTTAACATAACATGACTTTAAAAGCACAATATAAGCAACTATGATAGCTGATCTGCTACGTTTCCTTCATCTACAAGAAGACAAAGACGAGTGTTAGTAAGGTTACACTGTAAGAATCCTAGCGAAGTGTATTAATCGAACGCGTCATATTATTTTTAATAGTTATCCAGTAATCATCCACGATATTAACATAGGGATAAAAATTCCAGCAGTACTAGCGAAACAAGTTTGTGAAACTTAGGTAACCTGATTGGGCTGGCCAAGAATAGAAATATTACGTGTATGCAACAATAGCGGCATCATAATTTTTTAATACGCTGTTCTTAATTTCGGTTCCTATTTCATTTTCATCAAGCGATATTTCATTTCTGGTAACTCTTATCGAAGAGTTGTTATAGTACATCATTGCTGTGATGAATAGTTCTGTATTCTCTAATGTGATTTCAAACGTTATGTTTCTTTGAGTGTTCCGGATTACAAAGTATTTCTGAGGACTGTAATCTATGTTCCAATCCATACTTTTTTCGGACACCCAATTATTTTCTGAAACTGTTGCAATCATATTGTTTGCTTTATCGAAAAAATTAACGTCAAAAAGGAAATACTTCCCGTTATCTCTAGTTACTGTTATAAGGTCAAAATCATCGATTACTAACACTCTATAAGTGTTAATGAACTTGGTTTTTCCTACATTTATGACCAACTCTTGTGTTTCTACAAAAAATGCATCTTGCGGTTGTAATTTATTATGAGGGTTTTTTTTGGCATCACGTAGATATGATTCGGAGAGCTCCCCGGTACCGTATTTGTCATAATGTAGAGGACAAAGAGAGATCATGTTTTCAGGAAGGAATGCTTGAATCTGACTATACGGAACTATATGAGCATACTTTATTAATGGAGAACCACATAGAGTACATCCAAAAAAACATTCCTTTCTAAGCTGTCTCTGGATCTGTAGAGGAATATTTCTCCCTAAGTCAATCGCCATATATTAAAATGGCTAGTCATATGCGAATATATAATGTTGTCATTTCAACCCAAAACATCCAAATTGTCGCATTCCTAGCACTCAATAGTGCAGGTGTTTGAAATAAAGACTAGAAGATCAGAGCAATATCCTACATCGTATACGATATAAGATATTGTATGATAGGTCGCCAAACAACCTTTGTTATTCAGATCATTTACTGGACTAACCGTATCACAATTTGATTCCATGTATAATGAAATAGCATCAAAATATGATAAATATGAAAGAAAAAGGCATCTTTCTAAAAACAACGAGATATTGGAGTCGGGAGACTATTCAAACTGAAAGTTAAAGAAAGATTCCTAATGCTTCAGTGTGTTAGATGGTTTATCCCATATCCTCTGGATCCTCATGAAATTATCTTTTGAATACCGTTAACCCTTTCGTACTGGCATATTACCAATAACACCGTCATACACTACCAGACTGTGAATATGAATATGTGAGTACTCTTTCGGCGGAGAATCATAGTATTATAACATTTCTTACTCACCGGATATGGTATTTGGTAATCATCCATACCTTGATTCTCTCACAGGCATATTGTATCGCTCACAGTGCTTTGTTCGGTTTATCAGAGTTACATTTAGTGAAACCAATTTCTTACAGATTAAGTGCAGTGATCCTACTTATTCTAGTATTTCATATTAACAATTTTGGCGTAGATTTGTGCTTAAATAAAAGGGAGGATCAGGAATAGTTTGCTATTGTGTGGTTCATAATTCCCCTATATCTAATCCGTCTTCATTTGAACAATCTACACTCTTTTAGATTTAAGCAATAATGACGTGTAGAAAATTATTTGAATGAATATCAGAATAAGTTTCAATAACTTTATTTCTTTTGTATATAAAGGCTAAAGTTAAACTTCATCACTGATGAGAAAAACATACGAAAAATGACATCAAATTTTTTTGTTTCTAAAAGTATCAGACCGAGTTGAGTCCCAGAGGCTATCTTAATCCATGGTCACATGCGAGTGATTACTAATGGATTCAAATCGTTAGTAATTGTACATGTCTTTATCTGGAATTATCACACCTGAACAATGTGTATTGGCTTGGGTCGCTATCAGGCGACGTCAGTGCCTGTCGCAGATCCAGGAAATGTGCCCGGAGATTGGTATTTTCAAATAAAAACACAGAATCAATGAATGATGCAAAGTTATTGAGTAGTAGTTTATAATTGATGTAGCAATCGAATATCACGAGTGAGATTATCCGTCTATGTCTATGCTTTAATTACGAACTTCCAAACATACAATAAGTTAGGTTCTCCTACAAAGTCGATAAGTTACAACGTTCTCACTACATTATCGGTGTACATAAGGTTGTAATCCCCTTTCAATTCTGAGAATATGCCAATCAACAGCAGGATGAACAAACCGTGGATAAAAAGCCTATATCGAAGAGTTGTTAACAGGATATGGCATCGCGTTACCCATCGATATAATCTAACAATGAATTTCTATCCAGATTTTCCATTTTTTTAATTTCCTTGGATAAACTAGAAAGATCATCTTCCAATACATGCAGCAGATTCCTGTTGTAAATTGCAGCAGCAGGATGTATTGTTATGAAATACTTTTGACCGCTTCTTTTAATAATTTTTCCTCTATTCTCAATGATTGATTTTCCACCAAGAATTGACGAATAGGCGGTAGCTCCCAAAAGACAAATGATTCTTGGTGCAATAAGCGAAATCTGTCTATCCAGATAAGCTCTACATGCTGCACGTTCGTCATCTTCAGGTACTCTATTCCCAGGGGGTCTACATTTTACTATATTAGTTATGAAAACCTTTGACCTTTCTATTCCAACCTTTTGCAGTGCCCCATCTAAAATACGCCCCGCGATGCCTACAAACGGCTTTCCATTCTCATCTTCGTTTTTCCCTGGCGCTTCCCCAATAAAAATTACCTTTGCTGAAGTCTGCCCGTCTCCAGGCACTGCATTCTTTCTGCTTCTTGAAAGTTTGCAAAGTTGGCATCCAATCACCTCACTAGCAATTTTTTCTAACGAGTCATCCGAAACGTTATGAGCAGCTACCATTCTTCTCCCATGCTCCAGACATCGATATCCAAACATGCATAGATATAATATTGATGCTGTTCTCTATGCACACTTGACTTACAATCAAGTCCTTGTGAAAATGCGCAATTGCATCGAGATAGGAGTTTTCTGAATCTTTGCTATTTCGTGATGTTGTCAAGAAGTGAATCAAACTTTGTCGTCTGAAATACCTAGTACAGAATAGAAAGACCCAAATTCTATAACAATATTGACATATTAACTTTGTTAGTCGGGATAATATCAGATACCCACGACGACATTAAGAATGTTCAAAGAGCAA
This sequence comes from Candidatus Nitrosopolaris sp., assembly GCA_049696495.1. GTDB lineage: Archaea > Thermoproteota > Nitrososphaeria > Nitrososphaerales > Nitrososphaeraceae > Nitrosopolaris. The sequence goes on along the minus strand of JBAVTY010000758.1, from coordinate 22,430 downwards.
TAGAAATATTCAATGCGGAAGGAGTAGATTCCGTGATTCATGCCGGTGACTATGTCTTTCCTGGAGTGGTCAAAGAATTTGAAAAATTGAATGCGAAATTAATCGGAGTGCTCGGAAACAACGATGGAGAAAAGGTACATCTACTAAAAAACTTTCTTGATATAAATGGAGAATTGAAAGGCGAAATAGGTGAAATAGAGATTTCCGGATTGAAGTTTGGGATATACCACGGAACAGCTATAGAAGTTAAGAAACAACTTATCAATAGTGGAAAGTATAATATCCTTGTTTGTGGGCATACTCATATAAGAGAACCAAAATCTTCAAATGGAAGATATGAAAATAACGGCAAGACGTTAGTTCTTAATCCTGGTACTGCTCACAAAAAAGTTACAAGTGTATCCGGTGCATTCGAGGAAGGTGGAATTATTATCTTCGATACAGGAACTAAAGAATACAAATTTATGGATTTACCTTAACATCTGACGTGTTAAGTTAACGTATATCACCTCCTGTTCTGGTTGGCGAAAACAATTTTTACGGATAAAAGATAGTCTCGTATCCGCGTCTAACGACATTAGTTGTAATCAAGCATGTAATCCGTAATAATGATTGTAGCAATGGATCATGAAAACAATAACCGTTGACCTGAGTAGACGCCTTGAAAATATACTTATAAAACTAGGGTAATTGTCTAACAATAGTCTATCACATAGCTATCTAATGCGGGGGTTGCCAAGCCTGGTCAACGGCGTGAGATCGGAAAACGTGTCGACACGACGCTCAGATGTTATAGCCTGACTGTGGTACCTCATCTCTTAGGGGTTCGTGGGTTCAAATCCCACCTCCCGCACCACACTATAGGTATAAATTGTTTACTTGTATTATTAAATTGTAATGCAAGTCTCACCGCATGACATCCATCACTATGGCAAGAGGTTAGAACAGAGTTTAGTTAACCTTCGTGAAAACAGCTCCCTTCTGGAAGACAACAAGAACACCATTCTGTCGTATGTACTATACCGTGGAGCACAGGGACTTAGTATTCCAAGACAGGTTCGTTATATTTTCACTCTTACGAAGCTCGCGATTCTTCTGCAGAATAAACGCTTTCAGGACGCTACAAAGAATGATCTCGTTAATGTAATTTCTGAAATTGAAAGAAATCATACCTCATTTGAGACGAAGAGAACCGAGAAAGAATGCATGAAATGCTTCTACAGATGGCTGAAGGGAGGTGAGGAAGGAGAAGAGTATCCACTTGAGGTAAGATGGATTAAGACCAAGAGAGCAAAAAGCCGTAATTTCCTCCCACAGAACCTTCTAACAGAGGTCGAAGTCAAACTAATGGCTGAATCTTGCTCTAACCCTCGAGATCGGGCTTTGATTCTACTTATTTATGAGACTGGCGGAAGAATAGGAGAGATCTTATCACTTTGTCTTGGTGCAATTTCATTTGATAAGTATGGAGCGATTCTAACAGTTGGGGGCAAGACTGGAGGGAGAAGAGTAAGGATAATTTTCTCAGCAGGAGCTTTAGCTGAGTGGCTAAACCATCATCCCGTAAACAACGATCCTGACTCTCCACTATGGACTAGTTTTGATGAAGTCGGTAGCAAGAGAAGATTGGAATATGGCGCACTTAGAAAGATGCTAAATACAGTGGCCAGGAGGTGTGGCATAACGAAAAGGGTCAATCCGCATTCATTCCGACATGCAAGGGCATCAAATCTTGCTAATGTGCTCACTGAGGCCCAGATGAAAGAGTACCTCGGATGGGTCGGAGATTCAAGAATGGCAGCCACATACGTACATCTCTCCGGTAGAAATGTAGATAACGCGCTTTTCAAGCTCAACGGAATCAAAACCGAGGATGAGGTTAATGAGGAAGAGCGGCCTCTAAAGGCTACTCGATGCGAACGGTGTCGTGAGATTAACTCACCAACCAATAGGTTCTGTTCAAAATGTGGCTCTCCTTTGGATGTAAGAACAGCCCTTGAAGTCCAGAGGGAACAGGAAACAACAGATCAGATCATGAATAAATTGTTTGAAAATCCTAAGTTCAGGAATGCAGTGGAACAGGCACTCAAAGTTTTGAAATGAAGTCATAATCCGGCATTAAAATCATGCGATTATATATTATACTATCGAGGAAGGGATGTGTATAATATTCCGAAACTGTGTATTTTAGCCCAGAATACGTGACGCTGATTTTATTTGACAGCTCTAGAACAGCCATATGTACTATTTGGCTGCGGCAATTGCTGCGTTATGAAGAATGATTCAGTATGTATCGATAGTAATAATTTCAGATAAAAAAACTTTTAAATCCAAGTTGGGCATGATTTACTCTAGAACCCTAGAGATTTTCGCTTTAGCCTTGGAAGTCCTTTCATAGACAAGGATAACCTAGGGTTCATATTATATATAAAAATAGCGATGTTTCTCTCCTGTCAGGAATCATAATCGTCTAATCATCCGTCGTGCTTTTTCCAATTTACGATCTAATGCAATAACGCAATTCTCATAAAGCAATTTTACCAACATCCTAGCAGTAACGGAGTAAATTATCAGCCGAAAAATATTGTGATCGGGAATCAACCTCGTTATAGCTTTAGGAATGTTATTTTCGATAAAGGTTATGAATTGGCGCATCAGATCCTGGCTACCTACAATCACTACTCTATCCCCATCTTTGCCGTCCCTGTTTTTTATATACCCGTCTCCATCTAGAACGCCACGCCAAAAATGCTTATTGCTCTCGAGGCCAATTACCTTTGCTGTAAGGCTCTTTCTCGTTGTAATACCGGACTCGATTAGCTTGTTAGCAATCTTTTTTGATGAAAACCGTAATGTATACTGATTCCAAACTTTTCCATTTACTTTAGTATCTTTTAACTGAACTTGATTACTACAATTAAGAAACCTCCTAAATTTGACAAGGTGCTCCTGATCTGTCGCTGCTAATGTAAGCCCTATTCGGGGATTTCCTATTTGAGGAATCTCGATGTGTCCATCTGCCATCAAGAAACCAAGCCAGTAAGCTGCTTCTTCGGTAATTGTATCAAAAACTGTTTCATCTACTGTGTGGACTTTTGGTCCCATTACTGCCCCTGCATCAAGAGCTCGTCTTATTCCAATGGATATGTTCTTTCTTCCATCTGGCGAAAGATTTCTTCCAGTGTTAATTTTTGTAATATAACAAGACCAACACAAGTATCCTCCTTCCCTGTCAGAATTCTTGGCCCATCTTGGGGTTCCATATTTAGTCTTTGTTGTCTCAGTCGTTTTACAAGAATCGCAGCTTACACCAATAGGAATTTTCCACTTAGTTCTTGAGTAACATTTCCCGCAGATTGGTTTATCAGTTGAATCATAGCGCCAGTGTGAATACACGCCACACTTTGTCCTGTCGATGTACGTGATGGAACTTCCACAAACCGAACATCTCTTTATTTCGTCCGAATTTCCATAATCATCAATCGTGGTTGTCATGTAATTGAATCACCCAAATCTGAATACCGTTTAAGCAGCAGCTTCTGCTGCTCTCATCTCTTCACATTCTTTTGCGTATCGACATTCTTTGCACAGCCACATCATCTCCGTGTTTAAGTATACACCTCTGGCTAAGGACGGATCCTTTACTTTTATGGCATTTTGCAGAGATGTTGTCTCTCTGACTAGCTTTTCTAACTGGACTTTGCGTTCCTGTTCAGTCATTGTCACTCTAAATCTTCTCCAAGGGCCATAGATCTGACATGACATGTGATACAATACAGCTGACGCGAAATGGGTAAACCAAAACCCGAGTTAGTACCTAACATAGAATTTGAATGGGTGGAATCAGGTGGAATATTCGGAAGAGCGAGGTACTGATACGGATTCATTGCAATGTAACAAATACAGTGAGGTAATTTACTAAATGAACAACAAAAGAACTACAGAACGAATAGCAACAATAGCTTTGGCAGCATTTCTGGTTGGAATGTTTTTTTTACCAAGCTGCACATGCAATGACGGAAAAAGTGGGACCAAATGGAGATGACAGTAACAGGACCTAATAACATAACGGCAACATTAACAGCACCACCTGGGAGCACTGTCAGCAATCTAACGATAACTCCTATAACCAATGACAAGACTCCAATTCTTCCTAAGTATCATCGCACCCAGGCATATATAGACGGTTTTAAAGATGGATGGGTTTATCAGAATAAGGAATTGACTGAGGTTAACGGAGATTATGGAACGACCGTTGAGAAGGATTATCCTGCTAGTTCAGTGGTGAATTAAAAGGCTAACCCTGCTCAAAGTGTGAGCTAGGTATCTTGAACTTGGGTGGTTCCTTTGTTATAAAATCTGGCATATGCACCTTTGTTTCAGTCTTGTTGCCTACTTTCTAAAAATGTTGGATTTGAACTAGCACTCGATTAGAAAGTGGGGATCGGCGTTCGACTAATTCTTCCGCCCATGCCTCGTAATGGACTATAAACTCAGTAAACGTTTCACTATGTTGTCTACCGTCCCGAGGATCCATAAATTCAAATACAGTTCGTCCAGGAGTCCCATCTCCCGATATGCCAGTAAGAATTCGGGCGTGTTTGGAAAACGGCTGATCTGGATTAGGTGAAGTTGTTATCCATAAGGGACCGTATGTCCGTAGGAGATGAAGATAACCATTAACATTGTAACTTGCGGGCGGTTCTGCAACCAGATTAAGGGCACTCAAGAATGCTGTTTTCTGTTTACCCTTGAGCCAATCACCATTTTTGAACATTTTCAGGTATTCAGCGCCGGCCATTTTCATCACATCTTCAATGGAATAACTTGACTGATCCTTCCATTCTTTCATCATAGTTGCGACTGTTGCCCAACATGTATCCTCGGTAGGTTGAACGATTCCTGGGATTTCTATCAGTGGAGTGTCTAAAAGTAGTGTGTAGATTGGCGGCGGAGGAGGAGGACGGTGGATTGGCATACGATTATAGATTGAAGGGGGAGGCTGGTGGATTGGTGGACGTGGAAGAATAGGAGCTGGTCTGGGAATTGGAGGCTGGTGGAGCTGATGACTTCTGATATTTTCATGCGTCTACAAGTAGGTGTCAGACTAAATGATGCTGAAAAACTCAAATGCTGAACAGTCTAAAATGAGGATCGATACATATGAGAAGTCGAGATCACATGTACTCCTCGAAGGAGTTACGGAGGTCATGAGTGAGACCTGAAAGGATATCCGAAATGAAATTATTCGAGGGTTCCTCATGCTGCAGACTTGGCTGGCTAATTATCTGCACCGTAAGTTTTATTTGGTATACGCAAATTCAAAGGTTCCGTACTGGTACCACTAACTAACATTTCTTATTACCATACGTTATATCATCTCGACTATTTTATCAGCCACACTTGAAGAATCACTTTGAGCATTTATACAGAATTCTTTAACTCCAGCATACTGATTAAAGACATTAAATAGACAAAGAAACTTGAATCCATAGTAAAGCACCCTGTATCGTTCTTCAGTATAATTCGCATACTCTGGTCTAGTCTTAGCCCTCTGATAACATGTGTCGAAAGGAATCTGTAAAATAAAGGAGATTTTAGAATAGTTATCAAATTTACTTAACCACTGTTCTGGTCTAGTAGTGTGACAGTTACCAAAAAACAATTCTTCGACGACGTATTCCTTGCTTAATGCCTGTTGGATGTTTAGGTCAAATTCTTCTATCTTATCCAAATACAGTATCACTGCTTTCTTCGCTCCCAACCTGTTAATTATATGTCTAGAGACTGTTGTTTTTCCTACTCCTGGTGGGCCTCTGAGAATAATCAGATATCTCATGATAAGTCTATATCAAATAATTTAGTTATTCTTTTTGCTTAATTATAGCATCATGGAGATCATGTGGAAATTTTGATAGAGATCGTTGATCTATAATATCTACATTCTATAGTTCCGTCTACCACTTCTGGACCAGAGACGCATAATGCTTCTCTCCTTCGTATTCTCCTTTATTCTTTGCAATGGTATATTCAGACTTGCCTTCGACAACGCTGGAAACAGGTGTAGTGTTTGTTGTTTAAAAACAGATCAGGCCATGGTTTGTTGTTTCAATCCAATTGGTGGATGGAGATTATTATAGCACACAAAAATTTTTCTTCAATTCGTACCTTGTGACACTGTGTCACGCTATGTAAAAGTCTTAAAAAGTTTCATTATCTATATCAGAAATGAGTAGACCAAATTACGTTTGCACGGTATGTTCAGAACACTTCACCAGGAAATATAGTGCTAAGAGACATAACTTTAACGTACATGCGGGCAGATCTGAAATTGTGCCATATATTCGATATATGATTGGTAGGAATTCAGGTCAGTACCTGGCAAGCCATCCATCATGGTATCGCAAGCAGAGACAACTTCAAGTAAATCATAATTACCAGTCCGAAAGTCGTGCTATTGCTGACACTGCAAGTTCGTTCAGACCTGAAACCTTACTCCAGCCGTATCCTCTTCCTGCTGCATTGTCCAATACACAGACTGCTACGGTTCAACAAAAATTAGAGGAATTGAGGATATTGGCAGGAAAGTTTAGTTCTCCACAAGACGCGCATAAAATTTTGGAATGGGCTAATATCACGTTAGGACAAGGAGACGAATCATTCTTAAATAATAAGTTAGAGCAGCTTCGAATGCTGGATAGACAGGGCTGGAGGCCTATTTAGAAGACTTGTTCCCCTAGATACTTGTCTATTTTTGTAACGTTCAGTATAGCATATCCAGCAATAATCACTGCCTGCATCAAAGATTGAATTTTATCAGGAAAGGTGACAGGTGCAGTCCAAATGTAAATAGTATCTTGTGTCTTTCTATCATAGATTGATAGATCTGTTGTGGTTCCTTTCTTACCTAGCTCACTTGCAATTTGGAAATCGCCAAGTATAACAAAATTTATGCTCTTCCGTCGGAGTACGCCTAACAACTGGCAATAAAATGTTTCTTAAAACTGCTACTGATGTACTACGTACATACTTTGGCATTTTCATTATCCTAGGCGTGGCTTTTCTTGAGAAATTGAGACGTCAAATTATATATTGCAGATTTCTGTTCAGGTTGAATAGCTTGAGTAAACCAGTCTGGTAAGATATTCCTATTCCTCTTAACAAATTTTTCAAGTCCCGAGTCTAATACATATGTTACAGCGTAATCTTCTTTTGACCTTATGGACCTACCATATCCCTGTACTAACCTCAATGCAGTTTGCCAATTATACCATTGTCCACTAATCTTTCTTTTTTCATTTATCCATCTGTCTCCTAAATCTGAATAAGGCACTTTGGTTATAATCTGAAATCTTGATTTAAAAGTCATCTTTTAAATCGTTCTTGGCTTTCGATGAAAAGTCGTGCCTTTCTTTCTTTTTCGTTGTTGGAGCAAGTATTGATATCAATCTTGGAATAAATTTACCCAATTTATTGTCACATCCTAGCCTTTCATGAATCCTATAGCAAAGCCCATTGCCATGCCACCTGTTAATGGCAATCCCCAACTAAAACCATGTTGCGTGACTACTCCTGGTATACCATGCTGCGACGCATTAATTATCCCATTTGCGGCTCCTTGAGATAAAATCTGTAGTTTATTCCAATTCATGCTCGCTATTCCTTGGTATTGCAGATATGCTAGTCCGGCTAAGAACAATCCAAACGCAATTGCTACCACCTTCGCTACCTTCTTCAATGCATATCCTATAACGATTCCTCCAAAGAAGCCGCCGCCAAGACTTGTTGCAGCTATTCCTAATTCCATAGTTTTTTTAGCTTGCTCCTTTAATTTCGAGAAAGATTGTTGTGAGGTCTTCGGTATCACCATCCTCACTACCTTCATTTTCTGTGTCTTTCACCTGCGAGATATTTTGTCTGCATAATCTAGGATTTGCCTGTATTATCGCATCTATTCCACTTCTAAGAGGTGTGTGTACGTCTCTTAGTTGTTTATGTAATTCTTCTCTTTTCTTCCATGTTGTTTCATGATATTTCCGGTCTTTATCCTGAAGATCGAACAACTTTTTATGAGCTTCACATATCGACTCTATCTGGCTATTGAATTCTCGACCTCTTACGTAGTCATAGATCTTAGATTGTTTTGTTTCTAAATCTTGTTTGCTTGTTGCTTCTTTTGAAATCTCAATTATTGCTTTACGTATTATCCAAGCTACTGCAACTATGATGTCTGGGTGAACGAGTAAGATTCCTTCTTTTTCTCCATAGAGTCCGTCCTTACAATCTCGCTTCGGAAGATTTCTTGAAACGATAATAAAGTAGTCAGTTCGGAGCCTATCCTTGTCTTTTTTTTTGCTTTTTCTATATCTTGTTTTGTGATGTTAGTTGATTCTTTGTTGTCGTAGGCAATTTTGTTTTCGAGCAGCTCCCCTGGCGTTATCATAATCTGCTGGATTATGTCTGCACCACAAGATCCTCTAGTTTCTTTTTCGAAGTGATCCCCTTTATCTCGAAACTCATCTTGAAGAATTCTTAGTAGATTTGCTTCCGCTGCTTCCCCCTTTAGTTCTGATTGGGTTTGTGACAACTGCTTCCCTAATTCATCAACCTTTTTTTTCAAACGGTTGATTTGAGTATCACGTTCATCAATTTCGTTTCTCGCTGATGTTTTTGCTTCCTCCATAGCTCGTGTCCTGAAATTAACTAGATCGTTCTCTAATTCTTGCAACCGTTTATCCTTTTGATATAGTTCATGTTCGTATTCGGCTATATTTTGCGATAGTGATTCTTTGAAGTCTTCCTGTCTTTGTTTACTAAGTTCTTCATAACTTTTCTTCAGATTTTCCATCTGTTCGTTATATGAAGTCTTTAACTCCTCCAGAATCTTGGTGCTGTGTTTGTTGTGATATTTTGTAAGATTGTCCATTTCCTCTTGGTTTTTCTCAATGAGTTTTCGCTTCTGTTCTTCAAAATATTGTATGTCTTTCCTTCTCTGTTCTTTGTATTCTTGTTCTGCTCTTACTCTGAATCCTTCTATAGCATGGTTGTACTCGTCATTGGTGAGGAACTTTCCACAATAAGGACACTTCCATTCTGGAAAATCAGCTAGCTCTGTTGCCATTAAAGTCGGCCTTCCGCATCTTCTTTCATTCTTACGTTGTCCGCTACTTCAACACCGCAATATTCACATCGAAATTGTAGGATGTAGCGCTTCTGCTCAAAATCAGGTAAATAGCCGACGTAATCGAATGAATGCTCATTCACTTCGCATCTATCGATCTGTGATTGTAAAGTCATTTTAGTCTCCTCCCCGCGCCACGCACATCATATGTGCCTCCTCGACGAATGATCTCACTAGCATATTGTTACAGTTTGGTTGGTGCTCTTTCCTAATTTTTGCGCTTGAGCATCTGGGTATCCTTTCATAACATTGATTGGCTTTCCCTTTTCCTGTCCTTTCTAATCTGCGTATTCTTCGTAATTGCATATTAGAGTACATTGGACATAGAGAAAATCCCCCAATGTCTTCCGTCAAACTATTTGGCAGGTTTACACCATCTTTTACCGGATAACCTCTCTCAACAGGGTTTCTTACTGGGAATGGTTCCCAGGCCACGTCCTGGCTAATTTGTTTTGTGTTTTTCATCAGATACTATATTAAATCTTCATCTAAACTAGACTAGGCAGTCAGTGCTAGCACTGCTAGTATGGCAGCCCTAGAATTATACGAGATAACGTATCCTAGTTGAGAAGATTTGTGATGGTGTCTGAAGTATATGCGAACTAAAGATGTTTTTACTTAACTTCTAGATTTTGCAATGTTTCTTTTTAATTTTAAAAATATTAGTTCAATGAACGGTTGTCTAATAAATATTAGTTTAGCTATTTGCAATTTTCGACAAGCTTTTAAGTAAAAGTAATGTAACGAAATTTGTGATACCAAGAGAGCATGAAGAAGATGACTCTGAAATAAAACCTATCATAAGGATCAGAAGTGTCTTATGGCGTGAAGTTGCACATGGACACGGTAATCCTAAGGGACTTCACAGAGCCTCTGTTAATTTACCTGTCGAGGCCATTAATATCCTAGAGCTCCAAAGTAGAGGCGATATAGTTGCGTTTGTCATGAAAAAGAAAACTAAAGACGCGATGCTAACTAACTACTATGGTAGTCAACCCACTACAATTTCCAGGACTGAACACGACCCTGAAGTATTGTTGGATCGATTATTAGCACAGGTACTAGTTTTAAAATCGAGGAAAAGTGAAATTTCTGAAAAATGGAAAGATCATGAAATCGACGATGGAGAGTTTGTACAGAAAACTAAAGAAATAAGCAAACAATTAAAAGATATAACGGAAAACGTTCGGCAAATTTTAGACAGATCATTCAGAGGATCAACACCAGGTATCAAGAGCTTTATGCAGAATAAGATAAAGTCTTTTTATGATGAATACGCGAATTCTTTCATCTCTTATACGGAGGATCTTGTATCGAAAATCCATTCACTGGAGAAATCAACTGATGCGTTGAATTCTGCTAGTTCAAAGGGATTATTTAATAATGATGATGAATACAACGATGAGAAGGAAGAATTAGAATCACGATTGAATTCATTAAGAGATCTAGCAAAAGGAACTGTTCAAGTACTTACCCTATCAAAATGGATGAACAACTAAACAAACTTTCAAATTTCTGTTGAAGCTACTAAAGCTCAGGATCCTCATTATACTCATTAACATAAATTCGTCAAGTCAATTCGCATCTGCTCTCCCTGTTTAAACACCTTTGTAGTTACACGAAATTATGTTAGGGTCAGTATAGTATACGGGTATTGAACCTGACAAAAATGAATATGACCAGGGAGCTATTGATCATTACTAACAAATGAATGAACAGTATTCACATAGAACCCTTTAACACTTGCCCTCTTTTTATCTTACCAGTATTGTTACTTGTGTGCATTATTCTAGCTATGAGAATGCTACCACAATGGATTATCCCATCTATCAAATTCATTTTTCGTATTTATATATGATAAAATAACATGTCGTGTATGACTGCAAACTCGGATAACACAGGTTTTAAGATAACTGTTCTATTGGGTGAATACAACAAGTTAAGTGCAGAGTTCAGGACATTTGGGGCCATAGGGATATCCTGCATATGTATTTCAGTTCTGATTTCTGTTGTTATGACGGTAGCCGCATTGTTCTCTAATCAGTATATTCTGTTTTTAATTTCACCAGCAGTATCACTATTCTTTGTAGCTATAGCAATGGCATTAGCAGGATACTTAATACATGTCGGGTACCGACTGAACGACATCGAAGATAGTATCAATGAAATAATTGGAGGTGAACCAACCATGTATTGGAAAAGAGCAATTGGCAATTATTTATTCAAAGGAGAAGATGAAATCACAAAAAAGATCGGAAAACATTGGCATAGAACCCTATTGTTGGGGATAATAACAGGCGTAGCACCGGTAGTGGTTAGTTTGTGGGAAGGAATCAACTGGCTTTCATCAAAGGTTGGTTTAGTTGCGTTGGTTGTGGCTGCGCTATATGCTGCAATAACTGTAACGGCTCTTTACCTAGCTTTTAGATTTTTTGTTTTACAAGATTGGGAAAAGGAATAACACAACTCCTTGACTAGCAGCTTATACTATATTCTACTTTCTCAAAGATTTATAATTGTGTATGATACGTCTGACCTCGCTAATCCTTGCACCGGTATCTCTAGAACACTCTGAATATGAGAAATACAATCCTTTCTCCTTCCTCTCTAGATAATAAGATAAAACCTGATCTTCTTTATTTTTAACCGCTTCTTCTTCAAAGTCTTTTTTCAAATTCGGATCGCCGTATAAGGTGAATGCCGACCAGCTCAGATCTTCTGGGTTGTTATCGAAAAACTCGGTCTTTGCTTTTCTCAAACTCTCTCCTATTGTTGAACCGCCTAGGAGGTTCTTGTAGAAGCTGACTGCAATTTCTGAAGCGGATGAATCGTTGATCATACCAATAGTTCCGATGTATGAAGGAGCTCCAGCTTTAACAAATGCAATACCTAGGCCTGATAATTCATCATATTTTTCAAGGTAACTAAGATCTCTAGTTTTGGCACTTTCACAGGTATTCATGAAAACCAGCCAAGGCGGATCATCCTTTACTGTCTTATAGATATCTCGAGTATGCAAAAGCCCATCATTCAGTACTACGCCCGACTCTGCAGGATCCGTCGGCTCAAATTTAGCGTGTGTAGCAACATGGATTATATCAAAATAATGTTTTTGCAAAAGATCACTAACACGACCACGTGTAGCATCTTCGCCTTTAAGAAATATATATTCAATTTTATTATGTTTAGCAGATTTTATCATTAATGACAAAATCTTTTGGACCTCCTCTCTAGATTGTGAAAGATTGTTTTTTGTATCGACTATGAATAGAACGTTCAGCTTTGAATTTCTTTTTGGTTCTTTCTTTAGATCCTGTCTCTTCACAATTGGGCTAATCCCAAATGGATGTTTCAAGCTGAGAAATTCTTGATCATCGTGCATAATGTCCCATGGGATGCTGACGTCATTTGTGATAAAGTGAATACTATTTGCACCCCCTAGTGCTTGCTTTACATCAACATTTAGGTCTAGATACAGTTTTTTTCCTATTGCGGCAAGAAGATCAATAGGTTCTTCAGCCTGAGTAGAAAATTTTGTAAAAGACCTGAACCTAATAGAAGAAGTCATTATGATGGGCAATACCCTTCCAAAGTCCGAAAGTATGAGATTTCGGTTAAGTTTTAATTCAGTTGGTCCTACTGATGCCCATGATGGATCAACACGAAAGCCGTCGACTTCATATTTGGAAATACCAGAAGGATCATTGTCGTGTCTTCGGTCAACTCTGAGAATCCATGACATTAGTTTGTAGTAAATAATACGTACCCAATAATTAAATTAAGTAGTATCCAGGATATCTTATTTTCTCTTGTTAGAACCTGTAGATATCAGACGAATATGGTTTAATTTGGGGTATTGGAATCTTTTGATACGCATTTAGCTCTATTTCCAACCTATGAAGCCTCATAATACTGCCACGTAACGTCTACGCGTAATGATAATCCAGATGGAGTCACTGCTGTTGCTTGGTTCACCGTCTACAGTAATCGCCAATACTTTTCTTCTGGTTTTTAATGCCTTCCCACCAAATCAAAAATTCTACCAGACAATCCAAATTATTCATAAGTTAGTAACACAAAAAGTAATCACACGCTGGCATGAACAAGTCAGATTCTTCTATCTATTATCCACCTGGTCCGAAACAAAAGTTACCACTATTTTTATTTCTTAATTTTTTGAGAAATCCTATTGGGGTATTGGTTGATATCTCAAAATATGGAGATATTTCCCATTTCAAATTTGGAACCCAGCACGTGTATTTTCTTAACCATCCAGACTACATTAGAGATGTATTAGTAACTTACAATAACAGTTTCATAAAAAGTCGCGGATTACAAGTGGCAAAGAAAGTATTAGGGGATGGATTATTAACTAGTGAAGGGAACCTTCACCACGATCAGCGACAATTATTACAGCCAGCCTTTCATCAAGATCGATTGAGAATTTATGCTGCAACTATGACAGAACATATTTTGCGTATGTGCAATCGCTGGGAGGACAATGATACAATTGATGTACATAAAGAATTTATGCAGCTGACGCTAGCCATTGTTTGTAAGGCTTTATTTAGTTTTGATATCGACTCAGAGACTAAAGAAATTGGTAAACATGTCACGACTCTTGTAGAGTATTTCAACCGTGCCAGGATGCCCTTAGTTCATGTTATCGAGAAGTTACCTCTTCCAAGCAATAGACGCTTTCGTTATGCTAAAGAGCAGTTGGATGCAATAATTTACCGTATAATTAGTGATCACCACAAGATGCGCATTGCTAACGAAACCAGTTTTTTCACCGATGATAATCATCATGATGATCTAATATCCACCTTGGGTGCAAGCAATAACTTTGGCTCAAGTGGAAGATACATTATCCCAAATTTAGAAAGAGATAATGTTATGACAATTTTTTTGGCTGGACATGAGACTGTGGCCAATGCATTAACATGGACATTCTACCTTCTAACCCAAAACAATAAAGAGGAACACAAGCTTCATGAAGAGGTTGATTCCGTTCTTGGCCACGATCTCTCTCCTACAGCTGCAGATATACCTAAGTTAGAATATACCGAAAAAGTCTTTACAGAATCTATGCGACTTTATCCTCCTGCATGGGCAATGGGACGTCAAGCAATTCACGATTGTCAAATCGGAGAATATACTATACCTGCTGGCTCGACAGTTCTGATGAGTCAATATCTGATTCATCGTGATCCACGCTTTTTTCCCGAACCTGAAAGATTTAATCCTGAACGTTGGAATATTGACAGAAGAACAAATTTGCCACGCTTTAGTTACTTTCCATTTGGTGGTGGACCAAGGTCATGTATCGGTGAGCCATTTGCTTGGACTGAAGGTATACTGGCTATCGCCATTATTGCTAGAAAATGGAAGATGAAACTAGAATCAGGCCATCAAATTGCACTCAAACCACTTGTCACCTTGCGTCCAAAATATGGTATGCGCATGAAGTTAATACAGAGAAATGCATAATCTGATTTTGCAGATCGTCACGACTAAAATCAGAAGTTGTTCTACTCCTATATATCTAAACAGCATATATTGTCTGAACCCGTCTCCTAAAGTAATAAGAAATGGATGCATATTTAGAGAAAGAACTTTACGACATTCTTATTTACTGCATACAAAATCCAAATGGTTCAGATTATGGTGTCATGTTTGTACCTCTTCGTTGCTGTTTGGGATATCATCTATCGCGTTCTGATCATTGGTTTGTCCATTCCTGCAGACGCTCCTCGAATTACTTTCTTTTTTCGATTTTGATACCGCCATATGTTCGTGATCTCGACAGGATAACAAGCTTTTCTAACGGCCTTATCTACAACGCCTCCTAGTTGGCTTTGTTTAACTTTCGTTCTTTCATTAGACATTGCTTTACTAATGATTTCATAAGCCCTGGATGGATCAACTGACTTGGGTTGATTTTTTTTGGTCGTCTTGCATGGATCGGCAGCATCGAAATTTCGGATGATGTTTATACTTTGATCAAAAATGTGCAGCACCTCTTCTAATCGTTGTGGAAGGACAATGAAATCTGAAGTTCTGCCTCTTTGCCTGGGAATAGGCTTATTGTCATCGCAACAATAGTCATAATCTGTTAATACTACATGAGGAATTGAGTAAGCTTTAAGGATCGGTATATAGTTCTCTATAACACTTTTGCCACCAGTATTTATTATTTCTATAGAATATTGCTCAAATATACGTCCTAGACTATCAGAAATAGCGGTTATAGCAGCCTCGTCTGCTGGCCCTTCTACAAGGATACTGCATTTTGAAAAGAAGATTGTTGGTTTGAAGGTATGATCCTTAAGGTGTTCTGGTTGGAGATTACTGATAGGATATGTTTTACTTACTCCGTCAATCATTTGAATATTTACTAACCTATTATTATCTTTGAACAAGTTTAGATTAACTAGATACGGAGAATTGGTAATTGCTATTATCTGATTTTCATTCCATACATGTCATCTATATTGCCTGGCAAGTATCATATCGAATGTGATATACAGAGCCAAAGAGACTCAAGTGTGAATAAACTACATATCTTTTCGTGTTTCTTTACATTTTAATTCAAATGTCACCTAGCCACTCTTAAATTATGCGTTTGGGAGTACGTGGGGACCATTGAACTGTGTTATAATCTGCCATTCAATTACCGCTCCAGTCAATAATATTAATATGACAATTGTAATCTCGATAAGGATTGGGATAGCATATTCTCTCCATGACTTTTTCTTTACAATTTGATAAATGAATATACCGCTTCTGGATATTGCTATACCATAAGCAAAAACTTCCATAATCCCAAACGGAGTAATCAGAATTACCAGTGGAGGAACATTATTAAGAGTGGAGGTTGCGGCTATTGCAGTAAATATCATCCCAGTATAAAAACCAGAGATTACTCCCAGGCCTATCCCTGCTGCAGGCACAAACATCCCGAGTGCAATCTTGGCGTTGTTGATGAAAATTCCGTTTTGATTAATGCCTCTAATTTGTTCGGAAAAGTGTTGTCTTAAGTCCTCTGTTTGCTGCTTGCCCATATGAACTGCTGCACCAGCAGAATAGGCAATTAAGAAAGCGACAATGCCTAATGCCATATAAATAATGCGTTGCATGATATTAAAACGCAATATGCAAAACGATAGTATTTTGTTATTATAATTAGTTTTGTCATTAGAGAAATATAATTAAACATGATATCCCTAATGAAAATGGCATCACGTGTCTATACAAAGAGAAATTTTTAATGCATTGTCATTTGCAATTAGCAAAGGTTATCAAATACATCCTGATGCTTTTGCGATGCTCAAAGGACTTGATATCGATACTTTAAAGATCGTGCAAGACATAGTTAAAATAAAAATCAAACACAAACAAAGCTCTTCTATCGTAGTCGAAGATATTAAGAATCTTATTAATACAGAAGGAAAGACGACTGATGTTAATAGTTTTAGTAATACGATACTTAGTGCCACGACGACCATCACTGATGCGAATCATGCTACTTCTTCCGGACATTCCTACAAAGTGATTTTCGATCCGACACCTAGTATCAATAGTGGAGAGGGCGTTAAGGGCTATACAGCACTTTTCCGCAGTCGGTTTGAAAAATTACTTCGTATCATAGCATTGCGTCCTGATAGTAAACGGATTATAAAAATTACATCTTTAAAGCATAAATCTAATAACGCAAAGTTAAGAAAGACATACGAAGTGAATGGAGATGCGAATACAAATTCCTCTGTTATAGTTGGTTTGTTAATGTCGAAGCGTTCAAAAAAGAATGGTTTAGAGATGGTGATTGATGATTACAGCGGAATACTGAGTGTACTTGCAGTTACTGAAGAATTGAAGAAACAGGCTTCAACACTCACACTGGACCAAATGATTATGTTAGAAGTTGACAATATTAACAAAAAAGGAACACAAGGTTTTGTTATAAGGAATTTAGTTTCTCCAGACATTCCAGATCATCTTCCCAACCGATCAAAATCGGAATCGTACGCGGTCTTGATTTCGGATCTTCATGTTGGTAGTAAATACTTCCTAGAAGTAGAATTTCTTAGATTTTTGAATTGGCTATCATCGACTGATGACGAAATCGTCAGCAAGATCAAATTTGTGTGCATAGGGGGAGACTTAATTGATGGTATAGGTATATTTCCTAATCAAGAAAAAGAATTAATTGAAATGAATACCGGCGAACAAATGAGTCATGCCGCTGATTTGATTGCTAAAATTCCACAACATATTAAGGTCTTTATAATTCCAGGTAACCATGACCCAGGGAGAAGAGCACTGCCACAACCGGCGCTGCCGAGAGAATATTCGAACAAACTGTATTCTTCTGAGAATTTTACAATGCTAGGAAATCCTAGCTTAGTGGAGTTGAGTGGCGTAAAAATATTGATGTATCATGGTCAGAGTTTGGATGATATCATTGCTACGACTCCAGGCCTAAGTTATTCAAAACCGGCAGAAGCAATGAAGATATTACTCAAAGCACGCCATCTATCACCTATTTACGGAGGGCGTACACCTATAGGACCGGAACTCGAAGATATGATGGTAATTACCGAAGTTCCAGACATACTTCATTCAGGGCATGTGCATAGTATAGATGTTCAAAATTATCGTGGAACTTTGATCGTTAATTCAGGTGCTTGGCAAGCGCAAACCAAATATCAACAGATGATGGGCATCGTTCCAACCCCGGGAATTGCAATTGTAGTTAATCTAGCTAATCTTCAACCATTTCAGATGAATTTCAATCAACCAAATCCCATATAGGAAGAGAAGGATCGTCCTTGAATGCGTCTCTTATAGTCAATGTGGGAACCGTAATTTTGATTCTCTGCGATCTGCCGTAACGTCCTTTGCTCACCACGTCACTTGTTACTAGACCCAATTGGTCGAGTTCACTTATTATTTGCGTTATACGTCGTTGTGTTAGTGGCTCATGTTCAGCATTACTACATAACGAAGAATAAATCTCATATACTTCACCAGTATTTCCATTCTTTGATTTTAGTATTGCTAATATCACTAATTTAGTATGAGTAGTAGAATTTTTTAAAACTTCATAATTCGTATCTTTTTCGATTTTTTCTTGTGCTAATCGGATGTGTTTTTCTTCGACATTAGTTAATCTTTCTCTTTCGGCAATTTCGGCAGCAACTCTAAGCAAATCAATTGCTTTTCTCGCATCGCCGTTTTCTTTTCCTGCCATTGCTGCACACAGATTTATTGCTGCACCAGAAATAACATCCTCGTTGAATGCAAGCTTGACTCTATCTGTCAGGATCTTTCGTAATTGTTCTACTGTATATGGATTGAATACCATCTCTTCTTCACTTAGACTGCTACGAACACGTGGATCCAGTTTATCTTTGAACGTGAGACTATTAGATATACCAATTAAACTAATAAAACCACCTTCCGAGATTTGCTCATTTGCCCTTGTGAAATTATATAAAATACCATCGCCATTTCTATCCACCAGTGAGTCAACTTCATCAATTATCAGTACAACGTGAAGCTTTTTTTTCTTTTGAATGAAATCAAGGATCCTATCTGTCGCTTCACCCATAGATAACCCAGTAAAATGTACTTGTAATTTCTTTTCTTCTTCATTATTAATTCCCATATTCTCTGCAATTTCATAGAGAACTTTATACCCGGTGTTTGCAGTTTTTGCGTTCACAAACGGTACTGTAACTTCTATCCCAAGGTCCTTAGCCTTCTTATGTAGTCGTTGAACTACATTTTTTATTACTGCAGTCTTTCCTGTGCCAGGTTTTCCAAATAGTAATAAGTTGGAGGGCCTCGCACCTTTTAAAACCACAGATAACGTTTGTGCAACTGTTTTAGTTTCCTCATCTCTGAAGGGAAGCTTTTCAGGGACGTAGTCTATAGTTAATGTTCGGCGGTTCTTAATGAGCGCTTTTCCGTCAATAGCCTTCTCAAATATACTATCGAGTAGATCGTCGCTCAAATATTATTACTCCTACACAAGATCAATATACGCACACCCCTATCTTTCCTCTCTAATATAAGAAAAGACATTTATTATGTTATATCATCTTAACAGTCTGTTAACATTACGCTTTTAAATACATAAATCAACTTTTATTAATTTTTTGAATAAAATTATCAATCTATATGTAGTAATGTATGAGTAGGTATGTGGAAACGAAATAGTGGGGTGGGGGGCTGACAGGTGAAACCTAACGTTAACATGATGTTAACAATTATCTTTGTAGTGGATTAAGAACAGAAACTAAAGACCCCATTATTTCCAGTGGAGTGTTAAGATGTTTGTTAACAATGTTAATGTCACTGAATTGAACCCGATTGTTTCCACTGGAACTATAAATTCCTGTATCCTTATAGAAATTGCCTAGTCATGAAGAATATTGTTAATATGTTATGGTACTCTCTCAATAAGTTAACAAACTGTAAATTCTCATCATTTATTTATCAATTTATCAAGTGTTAAGGTGTTAAGTGTTAAGGTGTTAAGTGTTAAGTTATCAAACGGAGAGAGGGATGTCTGATAGGGAATAAAAAAGAAATAGAATTCTGAAGACAGCGTTATACTAGCGAACAGTTGCCTTCAATTGATAGTCCCGTGAACCAGGAAGAGTATCTATACCTGACTCACCAGTTTTGTTATGGAATATTAATTCTCTACGACCCTCGTCTGTAATATTATATTTAAATGGCTTATGACTATTGTCCCTACTGACTAAATTGCTTTCATAAAGCTTTCTCATAAGGCGTGATGTGTGTTCTCGTGTCCTTCCTATAGTGTTCTGGATTTCTCTTGAGGTTCTAGATTTCTCAACTAATAGTTTCAATATGTAACCCGAAGTGCTGTAATGCATGGTAGGGGTATTCTCGATTGTGGCAACCGTTGGCGGCGTGATAGTTGTCGATTGATGTTCTTGCAGCTGTGATTTTGTCGATATCATCACATCGGACATTGGTGATTGATGTTCTTGCAGCTGTGATTTAGATTGTGATATTGTTCTCACATCGTGAGAAGTGGCCACACTGGCATCAGAAGTTTGTGATGTGGGGGATTGCGGCAATCGTAATTCGACTGTATCGATTTTGACTTTTAATTCGCCAATTATTCTCCCAAATTCCGCCAATTTGCTTGTATATTCAGATACGACTGCCTCAACGACACTATTATCGGTCTGATAGCTGGATTTCTTGAGGAATACTTCCAATTTGATATAAAATATCACACTTGTCATGCCGATGGCAAATGACATCAAAACCCACATCACAAAATTCCAACTTAAATCTAATATTTCAAGAGACATGTCACAGTAATGGGCAAAAGGCTGTGATTTAATCTTGTAGAGTAATATTGCTTCACACTTTACACATTCTTTTTACTAATTGCTCAATCACTGATATCACGCTTTCTGCTCTTGAGAAATCACTCGTCTTTTGAACTAACATCATTTCTAGCTGTGATGCAATTTTTTCGATCGCGAAAAATGTTTCGTGATCAAGAGCACCAATACATTTCAGAAAAATAATACTGTATAGCAATCTTACTATCTTGGTCCTGCATTGCTTTACCTGTCTATAATAGGCGCCAGAAC
Source organism: Candidatus Nitrosopolaris sp. (assembly GCA_049696495.1). Taxonomy (GTDB): domain Archaea; phylum Thermoproteota; class Nitrososphaeria; order Nitrososphaerales; family Nitrososphaeraceae; genus Nitrosopolaris. Next base: position 1,604 of record JBAVTY010000758.1, on the reverse strand, counting down.
TTATATTTTCTATAGTGCCTCTGGATTCCAATCTTCTACAAATAATATCTATTTGTCTACCAGTGAATAGAGAATTTGCATTAATATGTTTATAAAAGCTGTTAAAATTATAATTGTCCTGTTCCATCTTACTATACAGTTTTGTATAGTATTTGCCACTATTAAAACTGATGTAGGTTGAATTAGATATTTTTGATGAACCTTGCCAGCTGTTAACTGTGTAATACATGTGACACTCTGACTTCCTTCGCTGAATGAAAAGGTGAGTGACATAAATCTAAAAATATCCTTTGAGACAATCGATATTTAAATATCTCAATCCTCTTAACATCTCCCTGAGATATTCAATTATTTTGTATTTGTTGACACGAAATATATTAATAATAATTATTGTATATGAAAATTTCATAGAGATGCATATGTTTCAAACTATACCCGGATTAGCAAAAAAAGTGAATATCAATTAGCTGCAACTTACGATTAGCATGATTTGAGACTGTCTGTTCTCAGACAATAGTCTTGACCATGATGAGTGGTCGTATTTTTTTGTTGTGTCCTTGTCAAATGTGAAAAACGGGGATTTTTAGATATTTCAACTTCGAGAATGGTTCAATACGGATTCCGTTAGCACATTGATAAAAAGTGAGGCAAATATAGTAAATCAAAGTGCCGAAGCAATCACCATCTTTTCACGGTGGAAAGCGAGTCTTACGTCAGTTAGTGTAGATTCTTACATAAGACATACCGATAAATTGTACTGCCAGGTTACTCACAGACCAGAGGGCTTCAGAAGGATCAACGAAGATTGACTAAGAACGGCTTCTGATACAAGATGTAAAGCGTATTCTCGTTTGTTTATCTAGGGCACACGTGTGATATCACACACTATCACACTATCACACTATAGCATATGTTACAGTAACTATCCACCGTCCCGACCAGACTCTTGTCTGACGTGATACCCATACTCCCAGGCTTTGGAGGGACAACCGTATGTATAATTTTGTGATTCTGGGTCCCTGACTACTTCACTACATATTGAATGAAATCCTACTGTGTACCCGTCAGTACATGTGTCTTCGTTATGGTACCATACGTGGTGGGACCATGTCTCAAGTGTAGAATCCTCAACAGGGCCTATAACCGGACCGGGGGCGAGTAAATGGGGTATAGGTGAAGCAGCTAAGGCAAGTCGAGAAGATACAAGTGGATCTGCTGGCAACATGACAAAGACTGAGAATATAACGGCAGCTGCACCCAACGTAACTTCACAAACAAACACTGGCAGCAGCTGGCAGTAGATAAAGAATAGTTGACCTGGTGGTCAATCCGATTCTGCTATATATGCATATCGAAAATGGGTGTGTGCGGCATTTTCACGCGGAAAAGGGGGAAAGGGCAACGAAAGAAAACCTTAGGAAGTCACGGGTGCCCTTGGATGCTGTTAATCATTAGGTCACCCTTTTTGCCAAAAAATTGACTTCCCTGTGTGCCGTTTTGGTCGATAATGAGCCAATAAAATGATGGAATACGCAAGAAAAAGAGAGTAGAGATGCCTCAGGGAAGACGCAGATTGCTCTGGCTGCGACGGATCAGCAGCACAC
>JBAVTY010000757.1:0-3379 GCA_049696495.1 Candidatus Nitrosopolaris sp. | reverse complement strand
TGTTGTTGCTATTGTTTGTTTTAATAATTGCTTTTCTTGGAGCTAGATCATAGAGTAGCTGTATGTTTTTCCTTCCCTTTTGTACGATAAAGCCTTCAACAAATTCTGACAAGAGTGCAAAGAACGTAATCACTATAGCTGGAAGAAATTGATATAATGCAAGAGAAGCAATAATGGCAATTACCATTGAAAGCTCCATGTTTACTCGTCCTTTTCTTGATGCGACGAGTGATTCTTTGAATATCGGATAACCTCCAGCTAATACGGCGATAACAACCACAATATTTCCTAGCCACCTTGGTTGTACAAGATGCAACCAAGCTACTAGTACTATTACTACCGCCATTGAAGCTAAACGAATTATCTCTAATTTTTTGTTCTCTGTTTCTTCAACCTTATTATCATTTTGTTGCTGTGGCTGATATGGCTTGAATTCACATGCTCCAGACATAGAAATGCACTACATATGCCCTGGGGGGGTATAGGATATAAATGCTTTTAACCTTGTTTTCTAATTCCATTCATAGACAAAGGGAGTTTACCATAGATATATCCCGGGAATTATAAATGGGTAATACGCGTTTTCCTAAAATGATAAGCCTTGGTCTTAGGCTTGACAAAGCTAAGAAAATAAAGATTTGCTGCCAAGACATGAAGGAAGATGGCTGTGACAAGGAAAATTATCGAGTCCAAATAGATCACTCACTAATTGATGATTTCAATGCTGCAATATATTTAGTAGCATTTACAATCTAGGTATTAGATCTCTGTATCTCAACATCTGGTAGCCCTGATCTTTTAGCTTCAATATCATTTCTTTCTGATCTTTTAGTGCAACATATGGATCTCTTGGGTGCAATGCAATTCTGATCTATCTTGGTTTGTCTGGTTTAGCTAGAAGCTTGAAGCGTATTCTATTTCTGGTTATATTCACGATATTCTTCTCTGGATCTCCATAAGAGTCCCAGTTCAAAACTTTTGGAACCGCTATTTTTTTAAATGTTCTTGAGTGTAGCAATACATATTTTTTCATTATCTCTGTTAATCTAAACCCTAATTTTCCCAGCACTACAATTGAATTAAGATTTAACTTCCAACATGGTGGTATGAATACATTTGGTTTGATACCAATTTGTTGTAGTATTTGAATGCCTGCGCGTAATTCTTGCTCTGCAACTGCTTTTGTTCTTGTACCAAAGTTGTCAATCTGGTGCCTTTTGTTTTCATGGTAAAGGCCATGTAATACTATCTCTCCTTTGCAAGATTTGATCTTATCTACAAATCCAAGAAACCTTGGGAGGTCCTGCTCTCCGTTAAAGAAGGGAACAAGACCAATATTGTACCTTATTTCTAGCTTTTCAAGTTCCTCAATAATCTTGAATGTCCTTGACGAAAAAGAAGGACAAGCATCATGTAGTGTAACTATTGCTAATGATTTCAATAATTCATCTTCCTCTTGAGTTCCTTGAATCTATTTCTTAACGTGACTTCTGTTATCCCTGCCGCTTTAGCGATACTATGTTGACTAGTATGATAACCAGTTTTCTTACAGCAAATGTAAAGAATAGATGCAGCAACTGCCATAGGATTCTTTCCGGCTGACAGTTCTTGTTTTACAATATCGTTCATCATGATTGCAGCAAGGCGCTTTGCTCTTTCGTTAGCATTAATCATGTCTGCTAGTCTGATCACGCATTTGGATGGATCGATAGCAGGAAGATTAAACTGAAGTTTATTCATTAACGTTCTACAGCATTTTGCTAAAATCTTTCGCTTCACATTTGCAATAGTGGCAATATCGTGTAAAGGGTGTGGATTTTCTGTTTCTCGACATGCAATATACACTGCTGCCGCGACTATTGTTGTGTGGGCTCTACCTCGAACTAGTCCTTTTTCAATAGCATGCCTTATGACATATTTTGCATATCTATTATCTTCTTTGATAACCCAAGACTATTCTTTAAGACATGAAAATCTTGGTGAATCTGTTGAGAATTTAAATCCATATTTTGCTGCCTCCAAAATCATGTTGAAAAAAACATGAAACAATTCCATTTAACGCAATGCTATCCTTGACCAACTTACCAGCAACCATAGATGTCATTTTTACATATTGCTTTGTTTTCAGTTGTCATAGTATATATTTGAAGAATTCTACAATTGTTCGAAATGTCAATGTTTTTGTCAGTTCTTCCATCCTTACAATCATCCAAGTAATACAAGTGCTAAAAACGATTACGAGGATGACCATGTCTTTCAGACCTGTAACAACGATTTGTTTGTTATTCACATAGGTCACTCACTAATATGTGTAATTTCGACGTACAATAAGGAATTATTAAAGCGTATCTTTTAGCTAAAGTGTTATATATTGCGTCGTTGAGATCATGAAAGTTTCTTGTTAAAATGATGATGTTCAACTTGGACTATCTTGTTTTGAGCGTGAAAACAGCCATAAAGCTCCATTTTGTTTAGTCGATTTCTTATCGATTTTTCATTGCTTCTTAGAAAGTCATATTATTCCTTCTTTCGTACGGTTTTTTTATATAAATATATTGCAAATATTAGCGACAATATGTAATATTCTGTTTCGTATCTTGCTCGTAAACTATAAATATCTTATAATTATAGCACGAATTTACAAACTATTTAGTGAGTGACCTATGTGGATACAATAAAAAGGGTTGCAACTGACCAACGACCGCTAATAAGCATCCTATCGATTTTTGTTTCTTTTGGATGGGATCAGACGAGAGGTTTGTGTATGCCTCTTATCGCTACCGAAAGAATAGGAGATGCTAATTCTATTTAATGAATTCAATAGCAGAGTTAATTGTTGTCTTGGGGGGAACCATAGGCCTGTCGGTTCCTTTTGGGTTGTATATTGCCAGAATGATATCCTATGAAATGAGACCGTTAGAAGCTCCACTTGCAAGAGTCGAAAATGGATTTTACAAGATCATTGGGATAGATAAAGACAAACAGATGACGTGGAAAGAATATTCGCTTGCCCTGATGCTTACGAATATCATAGTAGGAGCATTTGTCTTCTTTATGTTAGTATTTCAGAACGTTGTTTCATCTTCAACACACGTAAACGGACTGTCAATTGATTTGGCGTTTATGCAAGCAGTTTCATTTATTACAAATACTGATTTACAGCATTATGCAGGTGACCAGTCATTTTCAGTAATATCGCAAATGGTCGTACTTACGTTTGCGATGTTTGTAGCTCCTGCATCCGGGATTGCAGCTGCGTTTGCTTTTATTCGCGGTTTTATAAGAAAGAATTATGGGCTTGGTAATTTCTATGTTGATTTTATAAGAATAATTCTAACACTATTACTTCCTGTTGCATTTGGTTCTGCCTTACTTCTTA
>JBAVTY010000756.1:0-5141 GCA_049696495.1 Candidatus Nitrosopolaris sp. | reverse complement strand
AATATTTGCGCACTGGAAGAAACATTCCTGCAACACGCCCACTTGTAAAGCGATATTCCATCGGCTTTTCGATCGCAGCAGGATTATGGTTTGTATCTGCTTTAGTCCCTCCACCTTTTCGTTTCGTCTTCTGGATATTAGGTTTGATAATAGATATTTCAACACCAATGATATTCACTCGAAGTATGTCCATAAAATTTGCTCCCAATATTTATCATCTACCTGAACGTTTCGGATCATTTACTATCATAGTTCTTGGTATCTCAATACTAGCAGTTGTAGATGGCATATCAAGTCATGAATGGACTGTTCAATCAATTACTGATGCAGCGCTAGGACTTGGAATAGCTTTTAGTCTATGGTGGATATACTTTGACACCGTTGATGGATCTGAGATCAAGGCATTACGCAGTGAAAGACGGGTTGGAATATATCTTAGCTGGCTTTACATACATTTTCCTCTACTAATTGGATTTACTGCTTTAGGAGTAAGTATTGAACATGTTGTACTGGATAATCAGAATCTAGCGATGCCTTTTGCAGAAAAATGGTTGTTGTGTATTTCGGTTTCGATGTGCTTGTTTGCACTCGGTGTTATGCATATCACATCTCAAAGGACAAACCAAGTTAGAAATAATTCTTTAAGAAAGGAATTTCCAATGGCGTTATATGGTATAATAGCTGCTATTGTCGTTATCGTAGTTGCTATACCAAACGAAGGATTCTTGCCTGTATTTCTAATGTCTGCTATGGCAATAGCCTGTGCTGGTCAAGTTGCTCTAGATACAAGACGTCATCCGCATCATCGACTATTCAAAATGTAATTAGTACTCATGAATATATGAATGGTATTGCTTGGCAGTTATCTACAGCGCAACAGGAATAAAACAATGAATAGCTCCCAAATAGATGACCGGCTAACTCTAGACTGCTCGTTTTTTATTATGTATATTCCACTCTCTTACTTGTCTTTTGAATCATACTCTTAATTACTGTTATAATCCTATACTATTGAGCAGTTGTACTAATTCCTTTGGAGCTGTAATCATCACGTCATGTCCTTTCATTAATTCATGATAATCCCAATCTACTGGTGACTTTTGAGCCATATGTACGTTTGAGCCGTATGTTATTGAATTCGATTTCCTTAGGAAATAAATCAAGTATCATACTCTATCAACAATCGCTATCTAGTCCTTACAAACCCGGCCAGAAGAATATTCGATGTGGGGCATCGTAGCACATTGTAACACACCACAACATAATAGCAATGTAGCACATTGTAGCACACCATAGTCCCGTCTTTAGTCTCCGTAAATGTCCTCATTGGCCAGCCGTCAAATGGGCACATTTTATTAATCATATAATAAGGCCAAAAAGTTTCATATTAAAATCTTCGTCGATGGAATGCCATATTACCAAAACAAGTTGGATCAACTGGACGAATGCTTACCGATTCTTTGATCGTTCTGTTGCCTGAGTCGAAGCGATTCCCTAAGGAATGGCTAAAGAGATTATTTGGGAGAAGCCAATGTCGTAAGCTGATTAGCTATCAAGGAACATCCTGGAAATTCTCGGGTTCTGTAGACGCCAAGACAATAACGGTTGACTTAAAACTTGAAAAACAAGTCAAGGAAATTACCCCCGCCACAAATCATGCGAAGCTTCTGGATGATTTTCAGTATTTACTTTGTAAAGAGATGGAACGATGGACAGATGATATTAATTATGTTACTATCTTTAGAAAATATAGGATTATAGCAATGGCACAAATTTTTTGCCTAGCTCAAATCCTGGAAGAAGTTAAGGTGGACCCAACAAATAAAGCATTAAAAAAAGAACTGGTTAGAATTACTAAAAAGACGACCGGCCTAACAGAAGATTTTGGGAATGCTGTGAGAGACCTTACATGACAGCAAGAGACAAAAAAATCGACAAGGATTACCTTCGCGACGCTTCCATCCTAAAGAGAGCAAGGAAGCTTTACAAATCCGGCTCAAAGGTCTTTGACGAGAGTTGCCTTAAAGACAACGAAGAGAGAGTTCTGAAAGAGAGCAAATTCATCGGTCTGTCACGTGATGATATTGAAGAAGTATTAAAGGTTTTCGATGAACGCGATCACGCTATAATGGCAAATAATATATTTCATAGATTATGTGAGAGGGGGGGAGAATGGCATAATATCAGGGTTCTTGCTCAGGAGGTAGGAGCCTATGGTAATACAGCACATGTCGCATCTATCGCTGAGGCTTATCTGTTAGAAATGCAATTCATAAAACGGGATCCAAGCTCGAATAATGTCAAACTTACGCCTCTAGGTAGGGTAAAATGCGTTAGGGGAATAGATATCCCACCTTCAGATATACAGAGACTAAAGAGACGACTGGGTATTCGGTAGTTTCAGACAACTGCAATTGCATGGTTTCTACGGGGTAAAAAGCCCGGAAGACATCCGGTTTCTAATATCCAAAAGCCACATTGGAAGAAGAATTTCTAGTAGGCTCCTCGCTTGCTGCAAGTCCCGGTTGATAATGCTCGTGAGATACCTCCTGGTGCGACAAGAATGAACCTCAATTTTGTAGTATAATAGAAAATCAATTGCAGGTGCCGTCTGGATACGTAAGGTATTTGTGTTTGTGCGTCTAGGCTTGCACTACTGGACGCAGTTGTACGGGTAGGTCTTTTAGATGGGGGGTCTTTTAGAAATTAATAAAGTATTAGCCGGTATGTCTAGCCACGTTGTTGGTGTACAACATAGAGGCAATTGCGTCTGCATGCTCATCACACAACAGACGACGAGTATATTTTACCAGTGTTATCGTACTTTCCAGATTCATGGTCCATATATGCCATTTCTTTTCTTTTCTGTGCCAGAGATGACTGAAGTTCATTTATCACCCCAAACAGAGAGGTAGGATTAGAATTAATGTATCTATATTGATCGCATAACAACATAATACAATTATTAACAATGGTAATAAGTATTGATATGCACGTCTCAAAAACCTACTATGAATATTTTCAGGTAAGCCAACGATGCTGCCTGCAATACACAAACAATTCTCAGTATGGCTTTGGAGCAAGCATATGGACTGAAGACCTTGATAAAGCAGAGAAATTGTCAAAAATGGTCAGGTCTGGTATGGTAACTGTCAATAATGTCGTGTTTTCTGATCCAAGGGTGCCTTTTGGCGGAGTGAAGAAGAGTGGATTTGGAAGAGTTATCGAGATTTAGTATGCTAGAAGCAAGTATGATGAGCTTGTTCATCAACATCACGTGGAATAGTATGCTCAATGCAACGGGACTCTAGGACTCATTTGCATACTAGTGTAGAAAAAAGTCTTAAACAGGCTTTTAATGAACTTAATAGCTTAAAAGATAAACTTGGATTATCAGATGTCATAGTCGAGAAAAGTGCTTACATTTATAGAAAAGCTGAGGAAAGCGTACTACTGCGTGGCAGAGCAATATCCTCTATACTAGCTGCTACAGTATATATCGCATGTAGAGAAATGGGAATGCCAAGGACATTAAATGAAATTGCTGTAAGTTCCAATATCCACCTAAGAACCCTTGCAATGGATTATAGGCTACTTGTAAAAAAACTTGACCTTAAAATCCCATTGGCCGATCCTATTATCTGTATTGCTAAAATAGCAAACAAAGCGAATTTGACTGAAAAGACTAAACGCCATCCAATGGACATTATGCACGATGTTATCATAAGAGAAATATCTGCTGGGAAACGTCCAATGGCAGTTGCAGCATCTGTAATTTATTTATCGGCTAGGAATATTGGAGAAAATAAAACTCAAAGAGATATTGCACGAGCAGCAGGAGTCAGATCAGAATTCGCCCTCCGAACTAGAATTCAGGATTTGAAGAATCGTCTTGATTCCTCTAAATAGCATATGAACATTTTTTGTTATTTCCTATTCCTTTTATTATAGTTAGAATGTCGCTTTATCTATTAAAGAGAATAACACTATACCCCTGGTATTAGGTACCAGTCCATCTTATCGTGTGAATTAGACCTACAGAGAATAACACTATACCCCTGGTATTAGGTACCAGTCCATCTTATCGTATGAATTAGACTGACCAATCATATTATGATATTCCATCGTTTCTACTTAGCCATTTGCAAATATTAATTAGATTAGTTTTGCTGATGTCGTACATGGACAGAAGAAATTCATGTAGGCTTTCACTCGAAAGGAGATTGGTATGACGGGACGCTTGAAATCGCGCGCAGAAATGTCTTGATCAAAAAATTAATCACAATAGATTAAAAACCCATACTTAGGAGGTTCATTTCTTGTTGAGTGAGTTAAGGACAAAAGTGCTAGTTTAGATTAGACACAGTACTTGAAGCATGCATTCTTCAATGGGACAATGCCAACATATGACAACGTCTCCTAATACGCATAATCAAGACTGCGTAGAGGATAATCAACTGAATGCACATGTGATGATCCTCTAGCTGTTATATTTCCAGTATAATCACCCGCAACTTCTAAGACATCATCAGAATCAGATATTTCTTTGAGCATCTGCAACGTTAGTTTATGATTATCGTAATGAGTACCTTTATCATATATTGCTGGAACCATTCCCGTTTTCTCAAAAATATATTTTTTTGCTGCTTCAGTATTTACGGCTGGTGTTGTGAACACTTCAACCATGTATATCGGCGGGACGTTGGGTTTTTTTTCAAACGCCTAAGCAGCCGCATATACCCTCATGATTTCTTTAATTTCTTGGGATTCAGACATAGTTGTCACCTAGTAGATGAAGAAAGAAAATCCACAGTCATAATACACTTTAACATCCTACATTTTATATAGAAACATCCCTCCTTAATAAATTTCAGTCAAATGAGTCCAGCCAGCGGTCATAATGTAAATCTTAGCTCCGTACCTCGGCGTAGAAGGGAGTCTGATAAGAACCCAAATATTTTACGATCTTCTTTTCCTTTTGTATAAGCGAATTTATATGAACTCAATTCTATTGATAATAGTATGAAATTTGATATTTTCAGTAGAAAGAAATTCAAGTGCACCATATGTGATGAGAAATTTAAAACTCAATTAGAACTAACAGAACACAAGCATATGAAACACGGGACGACGAAGTAAGG
>JBAVTY010000755.1:0-3315 GCA_049696495.1 Candidatus Nitrosopolaris sp. | reverse complement strand
CCTTGGTGATACCATTCTGCTTTGGCAGAATGGCAATTACCTAGATGATGTTGAACAAAGAAGACTAATAGGCCTTGCCGTGTGTCATTGTGGACCTGGAACCGAGGCTGGTAGTGGAGCATGCTATATCAAGTTTGGCGCAGTACTGCCTGGTGATAATACTCAGATCTATTTTGATAACCTACTTCATGCCTGCGAAACTTTCGCGAAAGAACAGCAAATGAGTCGTCTTATAGCAGGTGTTAATACTGCAAGACATGATGCATACCAAATGATGATATCATTAGGTTTTCGTACAGAAATTCAAGGTGTAGTTATGGATAATCCAAATGAATTTTGCTACAATAAACCCGACATTTATTTGATTGATGATTGGAGATAATAAACTGTAGCAAAAAATATCATCACAGAAATATCGGTAGCAGATACATTAACGCATATTTCAAAGTAAGTTGGGCGCTAGCCATCCGGGAACGCTAATCAAATATTGGGATTTCGATAGTGTAGTGTTTCAGCCGGTTTCTAAACCTATACTTTAAATTTCATATTGTTTTTTTATAGATATATGAAGGCAGCTGTATATCGTGAGCATAATAAGGATCCAAGAAAAGTTGTAAAAATAGAAGACATAGAAATTCCAAAAATTAAGAATAATCAAGTTCTTATAAAAGTCGAAGCAGTCTCCTATAATTACAATGATCTTTGGGGAATTTGGGGAGAACCAATCAAGATTCCTCTTCCTCACATTTCTGGAAGTGATGTTTCTGGAACAGTAATAGATATTGGAGAAAATGTTTTACATATAAAAAAAGGAGAAAGAATAGTAGGGCATCCCAATCTAGCATGTAGAATATGTAATGACTGTACTTCTGGCAAAGAATATGACTGTCGTCAAAGACAAGTATGGGGTTTTCAAACTGGCCCTTTATGGGGGGGATTTGCCCAATATACATATTTACCAGAGGTCAATGTCATAAAAATTCCAGATAATCTCCCTTTTCAAGATGCAGCGGCTATTTCTATGGTAGGGATGACTTCTTGGCACATGTTAGTAACTAGAGCTAATATTCAGCCAGGACAAACTGTCTTGATTATGGGAGGTGGAAGTGGTATGGGTATAGCAGGTATTCAGATTGCAAAGTTGTTCAATTGTGATGTTATCGCAACAGCTGGTACGCAAGAAAAAATGGATAAATGCATTAAATTAGGTGCTGATCATGTTGTAAACCATAGAGAACCTAATTGGTACAAGAAAGTTAGAAATTTAACAAATAATCAAGGTGTGGATATTATTTTTGAACATATAGGAAAATCTGTATTTGCAGAAGAAGTTAGTCTCTTAAATGTGGGTGGTACCTTAGTATCTACTGGAGCAACAACAGGATATGATTCAAAATTAGATTTGAAAGATCTCTTCTTTAGAGGACTTAATCTTATCGGAGCTACTCAAGGAACACGTGCAGGATTAGAAAAGGTAATTAAGTGGACAAGTAAAGGGAAAATAAAAGCAATAATAGATACAGTTTATCCTTTCGAAGATATGGTAAGGGGTCACATAAAAATGATGGAATCACAATTATTCGGAAAGCTGATTACCACTCCACAAAAGTTATGATTCAATACAACGAAAATAAATTATTTAATGGTTCTTCATTTCTCTTGTATTTTCTTGGAATTTTGGCAGAAAAAGCATGGTTGCAACATAATCACTAGACCTTGGAAAGTTCTAGATAGGAATATTTCTTAGTGTAGCCATGCTATCAATGCATACACATTGCCATTGCCATCTCCGTGTAAAATTTGTCTTATATACAGATAAAACTGTTGAGTACGTCTCCTTCTTGGCATTGTTTAAAATGTTTACCACATAATAAGATTTCAAATGCTCTGTCACCATATTTGTCAATACTGTCTTCATCTGGACACCACGTAATGATATCTATTGGCTTATTTCTACACATAGCGCACAATATTACACCATGACCATTGTAAGTATGTAATACAGTTACTTTTCTCAGGGTAAGTATCTATCATAAGTACTGATGCGCGCAAAAGTATTATCTGGTTGAATTATCATAATTTGAATTCGGGGGCTATCGCCTGAGCTGTCGGTTTAGGAGTTAGTTAGGCCAACCTAACTCAGGTGGGGATGTGACGTGGGCATTTAAACCCGGCTGGTACAAGTAATATGATTAAGGATGGAGCAGGTGGAGAATTGATGCCTATACTAATCTTATATATGGCATGAGAGCTATAGATAGAAGGTATGAAGGCTGAAACCTATCAGACGCATCCAAAACACGTTTTGCAGGAAAATGGACTTTTTGATGGCAAAGAAACGGCAATAATATCGAGTGTCGTTGTGGGCATAAGCAAAGTTCACACCTAGATTCGACCAGTATATGTTTAGATAAATCGAAGGTAAATCTAACAGGAATATGTATCTGTGAGATATTTACATCATCTAATCAAACCATTTCTACCTATGTTCCGAAAAAGAGACTCCCATATCAACGGAAAGAACAAGAACAGACAGATGTTATTGTTGAAGAGGGTAAGATTACCGAGGATGACCAGGACAAATTTATGCGTCAATACAGGATTATCTGATTAGAAAGAGCGAGAATTCGCAATCAAGTTCTAGGTCTTGTATATTTTTCTATAATTGATTTGTGCTGCGGATATGTTTTGGCAAGTGTTTCCATATCTCCTAACTTCCAGTCATTATAATCAAATCCCGGCGAAACAGTACAGCCTACTAAAGAATAAGAATTATGGTTATCAATAGATGCAATTTTTCCGTCAAGTCGTTTGGTAATTAACTTAGCTTGAGTCATATAATACAGACTCACCTGCAATTATTTAAAATCAGTAGCGCGATCGATTCCTAGATTATGAGATTCCGCTGGAATGATGAGCTCTTCGCTATTTGGCATACTGCTAGCAAGTATGTCTATTATTTGATGAAGGAATTTCGGACTTAGTTCGCCCTTTACCAGTAATGTAGGCATAGTGACCTTCTGAGCATCTTCTATAGTGAACCGTTGGGAAACGGAAGCCAATTCGCCGCCAAGCGATTTCACATTATCCATTAGCACAGCACGAGCGGGATAGGGTAGCTGATAAAAAAAACCTTCTTTGCGCATCACTCCATCTAAAAATATTCTTACCGCTCTTTCCATATCACCTCTTCGGATAGCGTCTTGTACATTCTCTCTAATCGCATAGAGATCTTTGCTATAATTGTGGTTATTTTCGAGTAATGACATCACAGGCGGTTCACCTAGAACAAGTGTTCTTACCAGTTGTGGATGC
>JBAVTY010000754.1:0-2707 GCA_049696495.1 Candidatus Nitrosopolaris sp. | reverse complement strand
CTGTCTCAGACCCTCCAGCTGATACGTTGTTGAGATTTGGTCCACTTCCTAACATAAAGAATCCTTGTGAGGTAGAGGTGAATCCCATAAGGCCAGTATCTCCTTCGTATGCTACAAGTAGGCTAGGAATTGCAGAGGCCATTGACTATCTATCTAATACTGACTTCCAATCCACTGTATAAATTATCTGCTAGTTGCTGCGAAGCTCCTATAACTTTTATACTCTATATACTGACTAGTTTGTAGGCACGTTTTAGTATTTAGCGAAATGTTAAGGTGTGCAGACATCTCTCATTTCACTCCCAAAATATTGATAAGTAGCTGCTCCTTTTGTCTCTCGATGTTTTCTATTAGGGTCTCTCGGCGATGTGGTTCTTCAATCAACTCATCTTCATAAATGGCGGTCAAAGTCCATAACACAGTTTTGGCTCCCTCCAGGGTAATTCTATTATCCTCGAAGAGGTCCAGCACAGCATTTTCAAATTCTAACAGAGTTCTCATTCTGAGCTCTTCCCCTTCTTTCCCCTTCTTTTTCCGCTTTTCTTCCTCTTTTTTATCAAGGTCTAATATCCTCACTTTCTCTCCCCTCTGACCTATGATGAACTCGTCTTCATCTGACGTCATTGTGTGTCACCTCTCTCGACCACGCCATATTTCATCAGCGTCTTAATTATCTCCGCAATCTGCTCCGGTCCGTCCGACTTGCAAACCAACCTTCCAACATTTATGACATCTCTGATATCTCCCTGCTGCTTCCACACCCTAGCCCCAATATACTTGGTAAGACTTTTTCAGATACATGCAGGAATTGAGTCTCTGTATACCTTGGTAGAAAGAGCTTCCTGAATCGAGATTGCAAGGGGTTTTGATAGCCTGTTAATCTCATTGCAAGAAGCGAATACTTTGGCCCCCTTTATCTCAAAGTCATATCGTTTACGCTGCTGGTCCACCTTCACGCGTCCACTCTCCATAAAGTTCAAGAGCTGATTCTGAAGATTTGAAAAGTCGCTCGGTCCTGTGATGGCCTGCAGCTCTTTTCTCTTGCGGTCTTATTCGACTATTCTAAGATCTTCTTCTACTTAAGGGCGAGATTTGCGAGTGTTGCTAAAGAGGCTTATGTAGGTATATTGGAAAAGGCAAATTGTTGATATATTGGAAAAGAATTACGCGCAGTCGCAGCCTGGGAATTTTTGATTGTTGTCGGTACTTTTGTTTACAGATGTGATTGTACATAAATCAGATTCTATAATCATGTCCAAAAATGTCCAAAAAAAGTGTCAATACCTTGTACAATGTTCATAACTCATCCATGACGTACATGTAATTATAGTCTATCTATACGATAGAGTGGTAGAGTAGAAAAAATCTTTAAATATACTGGTGCCGTATCTTTACATTAGCAGGTGGGCTTTTTAACAAGTTGTGTCCAAATATAATGTAATAGATGCTAAAAGAATCATCTACGAGCACACGATTCGAAACAGAGAACATGGACGAGAAATAATATCTACATATCTGAACTGGCTATGACAATGGGACAGGCATGGGGTTCGCTCAAGAAAAGTTGGAAATTGTTCAAATTAGCGCTGCGAGAAAGAGATTATGAGCGGGTTGAAGAGTTAAAGAGTCGTATTTCTCATATTATAGCTGCGATGGACGTGGAAAACGAGGAACTCTGGTAAATATTTGAGTTTCATACTATTTCCTATCCTTTTAAAACAAATGGTCTCAGATTACGTTGGCATTTTGGTTGACGCCTTTGAGACCAGAGTGCAAAACACATCATTAATTGCAGTGAGTTAATGTGATGTCTAACGCCAGCCGAGTCTTGTACGTTAAACTCGTTTACTATGTTTTTATCTTCCTCGTTTGCTTTTATCTTCCTCCTCGCTGTCGCTCCGTTGTGTAAAGTAGTTATTACACAAATATCGAATGTGCTTGATGTTCAAGAATGGACCAACAACATGGAGAGTAAATTCAACAAAGAAAGTATATGCCAATGATCTGATTGAACTGTATGAAGATACACTTGAGTTAAGTGCAAGAGAGAAAAAAGTTTACATTAGAGGAGTTAGAAGGGACTATTCAACTATAGTGCCGTTCTTATCTACAACCCAGATACTTGCTATTAAAAGTTATAGACACATCGTTAATTCTGTTCAGATTGAAGTGCCGTCAGGATATGTAGAACTAGGAGAGTCCCCGCAATATGCTGCCATCCGTGAGCTAAGAGAGGAGACAGGATATACATCAAGAGGAATTGTATCTATCGGGTCTTATACACCTGATTATACTATGTTTGAACAGAGAGGAAATGTTTTTGTCGCTTATGATTTAATCAAAGACGGAGAACAGTCATTAGGAACTATGGAAAAGATAGATCTTACCATTCTCACAATAAATGAAATCAACCAATTACTTTTTGATGGTAAGATAGCAAATGCAGCATCTATTATTGCAATTGATTATCATCAGAGATCGCTTGCCTAAACCTCCTAATACATATTATGATTGCAGAAGAAGAATTGTACAGCGATTTTGACTATTCCGGCAACGATTCTAGTGCGATTTTGACTATTCTAGCGTTTTTAATGGAAGTGAAAGATGATCCAAAAACGACATTTGATGAATCATTAGAAAGCTAATCTAAAACTTCATAGAGTCTACAGCATTTTTTCTGTGGTAACGATGAAATCGCGTAGGTTAT
>JBAVTY010000753.1:0-5951 GCA_049696495.1 Candidatus Nitrosopolaris sp. | reverse complement strand
GGTGCAGTTATTATGAGGCAAGTGTATACTGATCAGGGAAATATCGGAATCTACATACCTGCTGGCTCATATACCATAAAGCTTTACAACGATTCAATTCTCGCAGGAGAGACACATACAGTCACGTTAACTCTTAATGCCTCTTATTGAGTGTAAATCTATTTTCCGAATCGAATAGCCCTCGGCACAATCCTAGCTGTATCCTCTGTTGATGGACCGGCGTCTAGAATCTCTTCATTGCTTCATGTATCCATATTGTCTGAAGAGCTGTATCAATAACGTTTTCATATGCAGAGCGTCTTTGTCATCTGGGTTAATATGAAGTGTCATATTCAGATTTCCTAAGGCTGCATTCAAATCCGCAGGATTATGTCTGCTGAGACCGAGTTGAACCAGCACCCAGTCCATAATACAGTCTTGGCATCCTGGATGGTGATTCTGTTCTTCTCGAACAAGTCCAGTATAGCATTCTCAAAGTATAGAGTTCTAGCAGTCATTCACCATTAACTCCATATTCCATCATAGTCTTAATTATCAGCCCTATCTGCTCAGGACCGTCCCATTTCCTAACTAACTTCCCTATCGATATCACATCTCGTATGTCGCCCCCATTCTTCCATACGCTAGCTCCAATGTACCTGGTAAGACTGGAACTAAGTTTAGGCAGTACCTTCTCCGACACATTCGAGAATTGTTGCTTTGTGTATTTCGGTAGAAAGAGCTTTCTGAATCTTGACTGTAAAGGTTTGGATAGCCTGTTAATCTCGATACTTTTGCCCCTTTTATCTCAAAGTCATACTGCTTCTTCTGCTGGTCTACCTTGACTCTACCAGCTAGTTGGAATAATGGGTACTAAGTTCAGAAACAGATTAAAAAGGTATAACAATGCATCCGATATTGTGTCTGGTTTAGTGAACTTGAGAGTTATGCAGTCTAATAGGATTTCACTTTAGGAAAATAGTTAAGTATTGTAGGAAAATAGTAAAGGATTGCATCGTAAATAGATTATAGCTGTTAATTACGCAAGAGATCTAATGAATAACCAGGATTTCTTAACTTTGAGGTACTGGCGTTTTTGTTGTTATTCTTTTCTGCAACGTCATTTGTTTTATTCTTTCTCTGCTCGTCACTATTTACAAACAGATTTCTTAGTTCTCGCTTTTCGTCATCTATTGCAACATCTAGTTCAGATGCGTTTTTATCATCAGCCAACGTTAATAGTCGCCCTCCAAAACACCACATTCCAAGTCTAGCGACGTATATCGTCGAGTAAAAGCGTGCAGATTTCGCAGCTCAATATGCGGCCATCATATATAGCAATAATGTGCTATATGATTGTTATATGATGTTGCTGGTCAAGCAATAACGATATCGCTTTTGTCCATGTAACCAAAAAACTCTCTTCGGACAATTCTCATGGCATTGAGGAAATGCGACTTTTGCTATGAAGAAAGCGGATGTGAAGACTATGGAGAAGACGGATGGTTCGGAAAGATATCAATATATTGTGCGTAGATACATGATGTTATTTCAAAACGTTTGTAACAGACAACAACATGCTCTACGATGACTTACTTGCTGCCCTAAAGCTTCAAGAGATCTAGCATCTCTATCGATACCGTAGAGAGCATCCTCAAATACATCGCATTGCGTTAAATAGACAATGTCGTGACAGAAGATAGACCATCGAATAACATTTTCAATAGATCACCATCATAGCTAACATGAATACAACAGTAACAAAATTGTCTATCTTTGTCTTTTTGGTGGCGGCAACTACAGCAATAACGCGTGGTGCATCAACCACTTTCGCAGCTTCAAATAGGTGGTTCCGATAGTCAAGACCTGCAACTTCTTGTGCTTTCATATTTACGCATGGTATCGGAGAACCAGGTTTGCTGAAGGGGTACTCGGAATGCAAGGAAGGATTGATCGACAATTTTAGGATCGTAGATGTGAGAACGTTGGTGGATGGAGAGAACCCATTATTTGAATACGAGCTCAACATAATACGTGTTGTAAGCTACTTTGAATTAGGTGAGAAGGTGGTCATATGTTGTCGTGCTGGTGTATCCAGAAGTAATGCTATAGCATTAGGGGTCTTAGTACACTACTTCAAAATCGATGTTAACGAGGCATTGGAACTAATTACATCCAAAATCCCAATGTGCAATATTCTACCTCCTCATATTACATCAAGTGCAAATTTAAAAGGATATTCATATTAATTTTAACAGGAACCTGGTTGTAGTATATCGAAGAACCGACGAGAGAATATAGAAGATAAATAGCCTCGTAATTTATCCGTACATTACTTCTCCCCTCACTGATTTTGGACTTTCTCCTCGTTCTTCTTGCACTTGTTGCTGCTCTGCGTATGATTGAATTATCTTTTCCATTCTGGTTTTGAGAGCAGCTCCCTGTTTTCTAAGTTCTTGCGTATCTATTTTCAAGCTTTCGTTATTTGTTATTTTACCAAGTGATTCTATTAAAATCGCTGCTCCTGCTGGATCAGGCATTCCTCTTGCTGTGTATATGAGTATCGCTTTAGAAGCAATACCATTTGATAGACAGGATGATAAAATTCCGCCAGACAATCCCCCTATAAATGCCGTAGTCGGATAAACGCTACTACCATTATCTGTTATTTTTTCTTCCTTGTTTTTTACGTCGATGTCATCATCATGAATAAGATTTGCTGCATCTGCCTCTATACCATCGCTGGACAAAATTATAGGCGTTCTTTTGGAATCAGGTGATCCTTCTATGCCCATGCCGTCCAATACCATGACTTCTTTTACTTTATTATTTAGAGCCCATTTCATAACAGTGTCCAAAACCGAATACATACCCTGAATCATTACGGGTGCTTCACATACAAGTACGCAAATATCATCTATTTCATTTGAATACAAGCGAAATGGGTGCCTGAGCTTTCCTTCAGCATAAATGACACCTGGTACTATAAACTCAGATTCTACACATGCTATTTGATTCATACGAAGTTTGTTGATAATATAACTAGTACTTATGGAACCCACTAATCCTGCCCCTGGAAACCCTGCAATGAATATGGGAGAATTTAGTTTTTTCTTTGCTTGCACAACTTTGGCCAAAGGTTTAATCGTAGTTTTGCCTTCTGTAGTAACATTAACTAAATCAGTTCTTGTTATTCGTGAAGATTTAGATTTGTTTCGTGTTGGCAATGTAGAAAACTACTGTCATAAACCACATAAAGTTTGCTATGGGATCCGTTCATGAGATAACTTGGATTCGTACTATGCGTATATCAATTCAAAACAAATACCTGCCAAAGTAATAACGGCTTGTCTGAAATTCTGATTTATGACTGCAATGAAGATAACTATATACCTCTTAACAAATTTACATTCGAGAATTGCATCCAGGTCTAGAACAAATACTGGCTCAGTTTACCAATGCTCTTGCAAATCTATTACAGAGGTTATTTATGGGTCCGGACGCAGCTAGAGATCTACTCAAATCCACTATAGCTCTATTTGTTGTGCTTAATCCTATTGGCACTGTTCCTCTTTTTATTGCTATTACAGAAAAAATGGAAAAAGAAGAGCGAAAAGCAGTTTCAAAGACTGCCATAATTGCTTCAGGTACAGTCCTCATTATATTCGCAGTAGGTGGTACGGAAATTCTTAGCATTTTTGGAATCACAATATTCAGCTTTATGATTGCTGGAGGAGTTCTTTTATTTATTGTAGCAATAGAACTATTGACCCATGGGGTATGGAGATTTGGAGGCGGTAGCCTCCCAGGGGAGTCAGGAGTGGTCCCCCTAGCGTTCCCATTACTGGCAGGACCTGGCGCAATCACTTCTGTGATAATTTCTTATGAAACATCTGGCCTGATTGTGACAATATTGTCCATTGCAATTGTAATTGGCATTACGTATTTGATCCTATTATTCATAAATTCTATTTACAGGCTACTTGGAAGGCGTGGTTCTATGATAGTAACAAGAGTATTTGCAGTTTTTATAGCAGCAATTGCCGTGCAATATGTAGTCGAAGGTGCTAAACAAATTTTCATATGAAGACAGAGCATATTGACAAAAACTGAAGGGAAAGAATTTAGTTTCTTTTACTACTCTGCCTTTATCGCTTTACCAGTTGGTTTTGATACTTCTTTTAATCTGATTTTGAGCTCCAATATTCCATTTGAATAGGCTGCTTTTGCAGAAGATTCGTCTAAGTCAACGCTAACTGGTATGTCTGCATGGTATTTCTTGTCTCCTCTTTCTGCGTTTATGGCTACATATTGATCTGTTACGTTGAGTTTGATATCTTCCTTATTGACACCGGGCATCTCTGCTGTAATTTTTACTGTGTTTTCTTTTTCGTCTAAGACATTATCTACAAGTGGCTGCCTAACTTCACTCTGTTCGACAAGTCCTTTCGCTGCCGGCTTGACATTACCAAATCCCCTTATTCTCGGTCTACCATCTGGGCCTACAGTTATCTGATAACCGTAGTAATACGGAAAGTCTGCAGAAGCACCGGAACTAGGCGCAATGTCGCGTACAGTCCTAAACATTCTGTTCAACATGTCCTCAGCTTCTGCAAATTCTCTGTCCATTTCTTCGAACAAGCCAGGACCCAACCATGGTTTTCTCCAAATATCTGGCAACATATTTATTCTAACATTATGTAATATATATGACCATATATATATTTTTCAGACAATTTAAAAGACTTTAATACTACATTCAAGTAATTATAACACATATGTTTTCTGCGAACATATCGGTTCCACGGGCAACAAAGGAAATCATATTATCCAATAATCTATATCTTCAGGCGCTTCTATCCGGAATTGCTAACTATACTGCTTTGGCCCAAAAGATAAAGCCTGATGTTGAAAAGATCACCACTTCGAATGTCAATATAGGCACGATAGTTGTTGCGATCAAAAGACTTGTTGATAACTTGCAAAGCGAACGAGACGTAGATAAGATATCCACCATTAGCGATTATCCAATTGTCGAAGATGTTAGAATGTCATTAACTGGTAGTATTATGGATGTTGATTTTAACGAGTCGAAATTCGATCAATTTTCTTTTATACTTGATGAAATATTTGAGAAAGAAACCAATCACAATTATAACCTATTCCAAACGGATAAACAAATCCGACTATTGTTGGATGATGTCGAAGAAATTAGAAATATAGTTGTTAAGGCTTCCAAAAAATTTGACGGAAAAATAAGAGGTGGATTATCAAAGATTACAATTACAATTCCATCTCTTTTAGATGATAATAATAATAATAATAAGAAAACGTACTATCGGTTTATCTCATCAGTATCAGATATCATTTACAATAGTCGAATCGAGCTTCAAGACGCTTTCTATACTCCCAACGAAATCGTGCTAGTTTTAAATGATAAAGACGCAGCGAAGGCTTATGAATTGTTAAGAGCAAAGATTACAAAGTGAGTTTATAAAAGGTGACGGTAGCGCTACAATCACAGCTTACTGACGGTCAACTACCACCAATTAAAATCGGTGGCTTGTACGTAGATATTAAAGTCTCTCCTACAATAGGCTGTTTGACAGCAGCCCTCGGCCAGGCTTTTACAGCAATATTTATTGCTGCAACATAATATGCCATTTCCATATATCCGCATTTCAGACATTCGAATAGATTTCTTGTCTTTCTATTTCTTTTATCAATATGCTGACACTTGGGACATTGCCTCGAAGTATTCTCTGATTCTACAACTTTTAATGGCACACCTTCACGTTTAGTCTTGTATGTTAGAAAGTCTCTGAGTTGTCCAAACGCCCATTTCGAATGTCTATCTCTCTGGCTACGTCTAACAGTTACTCTAGAACGAATATGCTTCAGGTTTTCAATCCCTATCGTTCTAGTTGTGCCTTTAGCCTTTGAGATAATGTGCTTGGATATAACATGGTTGG
>JBAVTY010000752.1:0-2849 GCA_049696495.1 Candidatus Nitrosopolaris sp. | reverse complement strand
TCTGATTTTTCTCAGTAAATTAGCGCACCGTCTTTCATCAGCAAGAAATGCAACAAGATTGAACACATAGGTATAATGAATAAGTCAGCTTTAAGCTTGGCTGAAACATTCTAAGAATATGAGCGACAATCTTTTACAATATTCGTACCCCTGCAAATGTCCTCACTTCACCTAGTTCTGGGCATTTTGCAGATATTACGTATTCACTTCAAGTCCAGTGAGCAGCAGCTCCAATTATACGCTCACCAGGTACTACTCCCTCAGTTTTTCCAGATATTGACTATGATCTTCAGGTAGTTAAGTAATCCTCATCGTTGCTCTTTGTGATTGCAGGGAACTGCACGATCAGTTACATACTCCGGCAACATGCGATGCTTTTGGTTAGGTAGGAATATCACCATTGCAATTTCATATCTATCCACGATACGGGTTTATAACTGAGGCATTATTTCGCTAAACTCGTTCTTCCTCATCAAGACTATCGGAGTGTTACATATGGAAAAAGATCTCGAAAGCCAAAAAACGCGTGCCAAATTATTAGAAATAACAGATGAGCTGGATTTGAAACATTGGGGAATAAGAGATTCTTACACTTTTCTGAAGGAAGTTATTTCAACCATGGTTTCAGGTCAGACAGACACTATCTATCTTACTAATTTGAAAGATCTGTGTTAGCGATTTACAGGCTTAGTATGATAGCGTAAATCATTCTAATGTGATTAGAGACATTTCTTATGGTTTGCCATTAAACGTAACTGAATCCTTGGAAGTATGCATGAGGTAATCCCTATATATTACCTTAGCGACTTATCATTAGACTTTGAATCATTGACGAGGTGTATTGCTTTTCACTCCTACAAAGGTGGCAGTGGCAAAACAACGCTTGCAGCCAATCTTGCTGCATTATTGGCGAAGAAAGGTTTCCGTGTTTTCTTGCTAGACTTTGATGTTTATGCACCCAGTCTTCACTCATATTTTGAGACGGATCCTAAGAAATGGATCAACGACTATCTATTCGAAAATGCAGAACTCAACGAAGTAGTTCTAGATCTCACTCCATTAATAGAGAGTCAAGGAAATAGTAGTACAAGTCATAACGCGGAGATTAAAGAAAAGACGAAGCGTGGTCAATTGTGGGTTGGCTTCTGCAATGCGAAAAAAGAAGAAATTTTCAAATTGGAAGCGGGAGCCTCAAAAATAGATTTGTTTAGGAGATTTGTATTGTTAAGGGAAATGCTCACCTCTGAGTATCAAGCAGACTATATTATAATTGATACTAGTCCGGGTATAAGATATTGGTCTATAAATGCTCTTGTGGTTGCAGACGTACTTCTCTTGACACTGAAAATGACTGATCTCGACATTAGTGGTACCATAGAACTCTTCACAGAAATTTATGGGTCACTTACAAAATTCGGAGCTATGTCCTTCCTTTTGTTGAACAGAGTAAGCGGGTACTGTGTTCCACATAGGGACTCGGCAAGCGTAAGCACAACGGCTACTGGAACTTCCTTACGTCAATCTGCTTTAAAGCCCAGATCATCGCTTGTGATGCAGCAAGCAACTGAGACAAATATGCAGAATTTCTTAACGAGTGAGACGGACATGGGGGTGATTACTACTATCCCGTGTTATAGTGATATTCAATTCAGCAGAAAAGAATTCCTTACAGTCTTAAACCAACCATGGCACCCTTTTTCGAAGCACTTTGAGCAATTAGCTCATGCTGTTGAAACAATTTTACCGTGATTTTCAATTAAGATTTAAAGAACCAAAATTTATATTCGCGTTTTATGCAATTCGAATGTACTCTCGTTCATAGTATTGCGCAGCGAAACGCAGTGTGTTTGACCTGTCACGCATTCGGAATCCGAATTCTAATTTAGATCAACAGTTAACGGAATGTGCAAGAGACGTATACAGCTTAGGAAATATCAAATCACAGGTCAACGTTGACGACGTTCCTGTTGCTAACCTTGACGTCAGGTTGTCTTTTCCGATAGGCGGATCATTGGATTATAAGATAAATTCTCTGAATAATGTTACCGAATTATACACGAATGGATTTAATCTCACGGACGCACCTAATGACCGTAACGCGGGTTAAAAGGCAGGAACATGGACGGCAGGAAGTCAAGGATGGTCGGTCTTTCTGAAGCCACTTTCTATTGGGCAGCATACAATGTTTTACAATATTCGTGTCACCCCAACAGGTGCCCTCACTTCACCTGGTACTAATCCTCATTTTGCAGATATTACGTATTCCCTGCAAGTGCTTTAAGTAGCAACATACCCACATACTGGCCAATCTTATTGTGATATTCCGGGGTTTTCACTGAACGATACATATTGTGAAAAAGGACTTAAAATCTGGGAAGTACCGGCAAACTATGACATTCAAGAAGTCAAACCGATATGCGGCAGAACAGGACACGGGAAATTACGATATTGCGATTCCATGGCTAGCTCTTGTTGAATGCGAGTTTTCTTGGTATAACTGTATGAGGCTTTATGGTCTGGTATCTAGTTAAATGCAGCAATCTTCAGGAAGATAATCGCAGCCATCTCAAAAAGACATTTGTAATGAATTGGGATTGCTATGTTCTAAACATTCTTTGATCCATACAAGTGAAAAAGGCTCATCACATATAGACATGTTATTCATTAGACCTGTTGAGTAATTAGAAGCTTAGAGCTATATTTCCATCAAGTAAAATGTTTCTCTGAGATACTCTTTGATGTCATATCGTAGATTATCCAAAAAGCCCCTGTTATTCAGATCATTTACTGGACTAACTGTTTTGGAATTTAATCTTGTTTGTAAAGAAATTGAACATAACTATGAAGAG
>JBAVTY010000751.1:0-2112 GCA_049696495.1 Candidatus Nitrosopolaris sp. | reverse complement strand
GGGGTTTGGACAAAACATTTCTGAATCTACCGAGAAGATGATTGAGACGCTCCGGAGGAAGAACAACCATAACCATGTGTCATAAGAATAACTACTTTCTTACAGCTTGATATTATCATAGCCAATCAACCAACTTGTAAAAGTAGATAGACATGGTTTAATCAGGAAAACGCAAACAGTCAGTTATTTTACATTGATACAATAGGTCATGTTGCCTGCGTCTGAAGTTATTAAATAGGAATAGGGATTCCTGTCCATGTCGATTTTATCTTTCTGTCCAAGACACTGCCTCCATCCCACTGACGTGTTTGAGATATTGAACTATAATATTTTTTGCCTCGCATGTGAACACATAATCCAATCTGTGGCAAACCTTCAATTAGAATCGTTGGTCTTCACAATGCTGTTTTCCTTTTTCATTGAGTATTAAGTTATAGTTATCGCCAATTTCGATGTATTGTGATCCTCTCAGTAAATTTCATTTAAATCAAGATACTTAGAACCTTTTACTGCTTGCAAGTATTAGTTAGAGAACTTATGCTAATTGGGATATAAGTTAAGTATCATAATTTAGTCCAACTACCTATATATCTAAGATATCTTCTTACTGCGTTGGATAACTCCAGATGTTCAGCTTTCACATATAGAATGGTAAAGTACTAAGCTAAAGCTGTTCGCATCTAAAATCGTTAACATTCAGATAATTCTATGTTGATAAAAACTCAGATACTTAACTTAGGAGCAGCTAGGATTATTTGGAAGATATGGTATAAAGCTACGGTATGAACAATAAGACCAAACAGTGATAATGGTAAGAACCGGAATACAAGCGCACCTGTGTTTGTGACAAGACATGCTATGCAAGCTACGAAATCATTTTGACGAGGATGTAGATATTTAGTTTTAGGTGCGTGTTTCTGCAAGTTATTACTACTACTAGCTACGTTCATGCTACTGCTCCCATGTGTGATAACATCAAGAACGACGTTCAATTATCTGGGCGTAATCGGTCAACAGTCCCCAAGAATGTCCACAACGTTCAGAGGCCAATCAACCTGATTCAAGGTACTGTAGAGAATGTGGGTTGGTGGTATCTGTATCAAGGGAGTGGAAAGCATGCGATATACAGTTGTACAGAAATACCTCTCAATGCAAGAATTCCCTATACAGAAATACCGCCGGTTAGTTAGAGTCAAAGCTTTGCGCACTCATAACCTAGAGGCAATTGCAATTTATTGCAAAGAACGCAAAATGATATTAAAACGAGAACACTACAATAGTTTCAAATCTTTTACGATAGGGTCTATAACATCCGTTGGCAAAGGACCAATCCCTATACAAGTAAGGGTATTCGGTTCTATTTGTGTCTTTCCTGCATCATGTATGAACGCCAAGTAATTTAGTGGTGTTTTATGAGTCAATTTAATCAGTTCTGAGGAACTATTTACTTTCAATACAATCTTAGTCTGAGGTGGAACATCATCATACAGCCACGAAATATACCATTCATAGTTATGTTTTCTGATCTTATGGGCAGCCTGAACCGCAGCGTGAGCAACTTGTCCTGCAATCTTACCCGTACCCATACCTAAGTCTTTTCTAACTATAATTGCTTGTTTGTAATTACTCATTTTCTATACCTTCTGCAATATTGAAGGTATCTTTCATAATCACATATAAAAGCAATAACAGGACAGTTACGATTATCTTTCTATTCTTAATTATCTGCTGTTCCGTGTCCAAACTTCCGAAATGCCTAATAAATCTTTTCAAAACTACATCTCCATTCCCAAGTGAGTCATTCGCATCATTTAGTTCGAGACTGGAGATCATATCACTATTAGTCAGGCAAACGAAATTAAAAGGAAGAACCTAAAGGGATAGTATAAAAATAAAAGTGATTCCCTTTTGAATTCTGCCGCTTTGAACCAAATCGATTTCATTCGTTGTTGAATCTGCGAATGATGAAAGAGTTATTAGGTTGTTAGTCAATCATGTGACTCATTCCTATACTTCCCGTTAATGAATATGCCTTTATGGCTTTTGTTTAACTACATTATACCATGATACTTGCGCAGTGGACGCTTTTAGAAGTGCAATGTTAGGGATTGC
>JBAVTY010000750.1:0-2812 GCA_049696495.1 Candidatus Nitrosopolaris sp. | reverse complement strand
TAGGAGTAAACCTCACATAATTGACTAAATGATAGTCAGCTAAAGCTGTATAGATAAGATTAATTTGTCAAAAAGCCAAGTACTAGTTTACTGTAATTGCCAATTGATTAACTTACAATGCTCTTAACTGCTAAACTGTCAAAAGGCTTTGTAAGCGGATATGATTTTGAATTATTATTATTGGCAGTATCAGTTAGTTTGTTATTAACAGGACCAGGAAAACCGTCAATTGAATGGAATTTATTCAAAAGGAAAATATTTCCAAAAGGTAAAGAGATGATCTTTTCTATTCAAAGAGAAAAAGAATAATAGTACACGTATCACTAAAACTGACTACGTATTTAGAAACGATAGTATATTCTCGGTCCAATAACTACCTGGTACTCTTATTTCACAAATTTACCTTCCACAACAATATCTTTCAATGGTTTTCTATCACTTGGATATTCTCTCTCTTGAAGTTGTGTGGGTATACGGTCTCTTGGCGCTCTTCTACCTATTGCAATCATAGCCAGTACGTCAAAGTTGTCTGGAATCTCTAGATCTTTTCTTGCTTTCTCATAATCAAAGGCTTGCATCCCATGAGTTGCTAGTCCTCTAAAAGTTGCTTCTAATGCTAGATTCTCCCACGCTGCAGCGGCATCAAACTGATTTGTTCGTGTGGGTTGTAGGAACTTTACGACCTACTTACCATATTAAAGCTGAATATATCGAATGGTCTGGACTACTCTGGTAAGAAGTGCAACTCTTCGACGAGTGAATGTGAGCTAAATCACAGAAAAGTCGGATGGCAATTTGATTTATAAAATTTGTAAACTTCGTACTTTATTTAGGACTACGATTTTCTATCAACTATGAAAAAATATGAATTACCTTCATTACCATACGCCTACGATGCATTAGAACCAAATATTGATGCAAGAACTATGGAAATACATCATACAAAACATCATCAAACTTATACGGACAAGCTCAATGCAGCACTCGAAAAATGTCCTAGTGAAATTCAAGAAAAAGATATCTTAGAAATATTATCAAGTCTTGACCAAGTTCCGGCGGATCAAAAAAGCGCAATCAACTTCAATGGTGGAGGATTTGATAACCATCGAATATTTTGGCACAACATGAAAAAAGATGGTGGAGGAGAACCAGGCGGATCTATTGCCGATGCGGTAGACAGATCCTTTGGAAGTTTTTCGGACTTTAAGGAGAAATTCTCTTCTACCACCGCATTGATTCAAGGTAGTGGTTGGGGATGGCTCGTCTATAATCCATCTGCGAAGAAGGTAGAATACAAGGCAATGCCAAATCAAACAAGTCCAAGGACAGAAGGTTTAATCCCACTCTTAGGATGTGACGTATGGGAACATGCATATTACCTCAAATATCAGAACAAAAGACCTGACTATATTTCTGCTTGGTGGAACGTTGTAAACTGGGATGATGTAGCATCACGTTTTGATAAGGTAAAGTAAAATACATTCCGTATGCTTTCTTCATTCAGATCTCCATACCCCTAAACTTCCCCCCGGCTGCCAAGCATAAGAGAAAAGATGGCAGTGTTACCACCTTGGCTACACCCTATGCAATTATTTTTTTTTGGAACGATGTCCTCAACTGGAATATTCTCATTAGCGTGGCACAAAGTCCTCACCTAACTGCTAATATTTCATTCTAAACCCGACGTTTATGTAACTGTCACTGTTCGTATAAAGTACGAGAGGTGCGTTAGTATAGACACTAATCACACCTCTGAGATTCTGTTATCTTTCAACTTGTCACGTCTAACAATTTCTTTGTCGATTTCTTCTTGTTTTATTTTTTCTCCTCTACGTCCTGGCGTTTTCTTTTCTTGCTGATTTACTTTTACTCTTTCTTCAACCAATTCGTCATTTTCTCGATAACCGTCCTTTTTCTTTCGCAACTCTTCTGCATATCTTTCCCTAAATGATTTCTCTTGCTCTGTGTCAATATCAGACATGTAAATTAGACCTGAATGATATGATAAATACGTCATCATATGTATTCTTTACCTATACGCAATCGTGATATAATATCTCCCAGCCGTGGTTGCTTGATTTAAACTATTGGATGATGAACTGGAAATAGTTTATCACCAGATTGAACCTAAGTTTTATACTGAATCATACTATTACAAACAAGATAAGCGCATTAGTAAAATATGCTAAATATTGAAAATTCCGTC
This sequence comes from Candidatus Nitrosopolaris sp., assembly GCA_049696495.1. Taxonomy (GTDB): domain Archaea; phylum Thermoproteota; class Nitrososphaeria; order Nitrososphaerales; family Nitrososphaeraceae; genus Nitrosopolaris. The sequence goes on along the minus strand of JBAVTY010000750.1, from coordinate 606 downwards.
AACCCAATTTACATGTTACCAGCCGGGGGAAGTTTTCGATCAACAGTTGTGATATCATCTACCGTGCCTAAACGCTTTGTGCACCAGTTTAATAACTTCGTTGATTTGTTGAAAGGATATATGGGTAAACCGTATCTGTCGTTATCTTGACCGCAATTCGGACATATTTTACTTTGATTATTGTTATCCGCAAATGGGTTAATCCACATTTTGCTCATAATATACTATTAAATATTATAAGGCGAAGCCTCAAGCAACTCCTCAACATAGGTAATACAAGTAAGTAAATATCATAGATTCTTATATTATAGAAAAAAATATGATATAATCAGGTCATATATATATTAACTAGCTTTTCATATGGCATGGGTCAAATACTTTAACATGAAAACAATCGTGATCCATTATTACAAGTACAACATCAGTAGCAACGTCTTGCAATGATCTCCTACTATATAATACAAATATATGGTAGTTAATTGTTGTACTTCCTTACATAGGTGACAATATAGCTTACCAACATGGGTTACGCTTCTGTCAGGAAGTGTATTCATATAGAAATCAGAACAAAGTTTAATCTAATACATGAAAAGGAATGGACTGGTG
>JBAVTY010000749.1:0-3160 GCA_049696495.1 Candidatus Nitrosopolaris sp. | reverse complement strand
AAACAATGCTTTGCTATTCACGGCTATAATACTACAATTTTTGGTTATCCATTTAATTTGGGATCTGACAAACCATTGGTAGTTAATCTAGTAGCCAAATACTATAATATAGGAAGATCTGGAACTGACCGACTCATGTTCTTAGATTGTAAGGGATACGTGAAAGATATGCAGACTGACTGTAGAACACATTCACCCAACGGTAAGCTCACTCACGCAAATAGATATGATATTAGGAGCGCTAGCTTCTACCATGTTAATACCAAACACAATTTTAGTCCTCAAGAAATGTTTCAGGTATTTCTTCAAATTGTTAATGGTCAGATTCCCTACAACTTGAATGGTAAGATAAATGCCATCCCAATCATTGTATACCACAACCTTACAAACAAGCAAGAGGATTATACTACTCATGCAACGAGTACTACCGTCGATTTGTTTGCTCAAGAGATGAAATATTTACACAATAATGGTTTCAAAGTATTATTATTGAATCAGCTCGGATTTAATTCAATTGATAATGTGTTTTACCTAACGCGGGCCGTATCATCTATACATTCAACTACTAACTAGCAATACTCTTGTCTACAGAAACAATGTTATATTCTGCGATTACTACTAACACTAGCGGGTTTAAAAATCGACTAGAGGTATATTTGGCTTGTGGATACAATCCGAATTGTGTAGCGATAAAATCATAATATAATCGTCATGCGTATCAAGTTGTTGTGTACACTGCAAGGACATTATGGTATATAGCGATTGTCACCGTTTGTTCGTCGTTTTAGCCTGATGGGCTTATACGCCGCTTTACAGTAACGTAAAACAGGATGTCGGTGGTCGTATTTATCAATCATTGTCCAGGCTTTTTAGCTATAATATTTTGCTGTTGACGGGGACTATAAATGGTATTATCTAGATTATGGGTGTCGAAGATTCAGACATATCCGCATTGCTGTTGATGTACTGATATTTGATACCAAGGTGAAATATGGGGTTGAAGTAGTATATAGCCTGATTTCTCCTGAAACACAAACTTAACCGAGTAGATAATGATTAGGAATTAGTTATACCTTTTTTATTGAGGCCACCTGGTATATCGCTATTTTTATATAATATGAACCCTAGGATATCTTCGTCTTTGAAAGGACTTCCAAGGATAAAGCGAAAATCTCTAGGGTTCTAGAGTACATCATGCCCAACTTGGCTTTAAAAGTTTTTTATCTGAAATTGATACATAAGCACAATAACTGATACCAATGTGAAAAGAGGGAATGTGGTGGGGGCTGAGACGCTCAATCATGTATTATTAACACTGTTTTTTGGCCATGATATCATTTTTTGACAAGATGTCAATGTAACGCGCTTTGCTACTGGTTTAGGTATTCATTAAGTGGAGGGAGAAGTGTTAGGCTTTTCAGCGGCAGCGGCGCTCCCTGTCCTAACGTATCTCTCCTTGTTATATGGTTTACGAGCTTGCAGCATCTAGAACATGTCCCAAACCGCTACCAAATGCGACTCGAGGACCTAGAGATAAAACCACACTCGATTACCAAGCTGAAAATGGCTGGAATAGAATCCGTCTTTGACTTCGCGATTTCTATCCCTCATCAGCTTATCGAAGATGGTGGCAGTACGTTAACTGGTGTCAACGAACATGTCGCCCTTGAACTTGTAATGAAAGCTAAAAAAGCTCTAATTGATTCAGGATTACTCTTCAAGGATTTTTCTACAGCAGAGGAAATCTGGGAAAGAAGAAAAAACCTACTCAAATGTACCGCAGGTTCTTCAAAGCTTGATTCCTTTCCGAATGGTGGTATCGAGACTCAGGCAATCACAGAGATAGCCGGTGAATTTGGTAGCGGTAAAAGCCAGATAAGTTATACTTTATGCGTGACGGCTAACATGTCTCTAGATAAAAGTGGTTTCGGAGGTAACGTAATTTTCATTGATACCGAAAACACCTTCAGGGCTGAGAGAATTTTTCAAGTAGAGGAAAATAGGAGAATTAACCAACCAGACGAAATATTGAGGAAATTATACGTATGCAAGATTTACAAAACTACGGTTATATCTCTTGCCAGCATTGGTGAGTTATCGAAGTACTAATTACAATATCACCAGTGAATCAAATAGCGTCTGTTGAATCTGACGAAACCTTCTTACGACGCGAGGTTTCTCTAGTACAGAATACATGAGTGATAAAAATGAAACCGAAAAATCAGGTCTAACTACAGAAGAAGCTAAAGAACTTGAATTGGACGAACAGCCGAAGCCTACTCGACACCATTCGGGTCATCATTCTCCTCCCATGTCTTATAATGAGGAGCCCGGTAAACAAAGAAAAGGCAGAGGGAGCAAGTGAACGTTACCTTAGTTTAGTAATAATGTGAGAATAGTCATTATACATGACAAGTGTTGTCACACATAGTTCAGTCGAACCAGCTTCTTGAATACATATCATATTATCACGTAAAATCGATGAACTTGCTATGTTATTATTGTTTCTCTGTATTTGTATATTGGAAGTAGGCAGGAATGGAGGTGAGGATGTTTTGGCCGTGACCACCGAGAATGAAATCCCCATATACTTCAAAAATGCTATAGCAGAGCTTGAAAAGATAGACTCGGAGACCAATAAGCAGAAATCGATTATTGAAGCAGATGCTAACAAACGTAAATCCCAGGTTGTCAAAGACCTTGCACAGAATCTAAAAGGCAAAATTCCTACAGAACAGATTGCAAGCAGAATAGTCCACCAGCTTCATGGTAAAGTCTCCGAAAGCGTAGTATATGATAGCCTGAAAGACCCGGAATACAAGGTAGGATATCGGGTTGCTAATGCCATGAAAAGAAAAAGTTTAGCTCCGAAATCGGACCTAAAATCACAGCAGCAGGCTCCGGTCATCGGACCTAAACAGGAAGATACATCTTACGAAGCTGAAACAAAAACAGATAGTCCTGAAGGCAACGATGACAATACATCAAAATTCCATGATATAACTAATCAACACCGCACTGAACAAACCATTGTCGCACAAAACATTATCGAATTCGTAAACCTGCCATTAGTATTCCATTTGCTTTGTTGCATGATTAATTGTGTTATACGTGGTACTCATTTGACCACTCGACATTTAGCTTGCTAGTAATAATTATT
>JBAVTY010000748.1:0-6970 GCA_049696495.1 Candidatus Nitrosopolaris sp. | reverse complement strand
AGTTGGTTGTTATCATACTCGTGTTCACATTTCTCAGTCATTGTGAGTTACCCTTACAATCACATTAAACCCGGAAATACGTAATTTGCTCATTGAGTTATCTACTAAAACAGGAAGGACACTTAGCGAGATTATGATAGCAGCCTTAAAATTGCAAATACCAATATAAAAACCTGAGTTAGTAAGGCTTACCAACAATCCTTCTATAGAAATATCCTTGCTGAGATGCATATAAATTGACGTCACTCACTTAACGTTATCATGATTTTCACCGAAGATGAAGTAATGAAAATACCAGTTGCAATCGCCATAACACGTCGACGTAAGAATGATGTGGAACCAGAGGACGCCGACGCCGCCATTGAGTATATTTCACGCGTTACAAATTACAAAGAAACGGAAACAGATGAAACCGTTCAATGCCACAGATGTGGGAAGGATGTACCCATTCCTATGATATATGAATACGATTCGCTGCCACCGTCGAAAATAAGATGGAAGATATGCCCAGATTGTTTAATCAGTATGGCCTAATCGGCGCAATTATTAACACTGGCTCTTGAGACGTTTTTATATGACCAGAAGCTTTGCGCGAATTATAAAAAACGACATACTAAGAAATGATAGAACCTATTCCACAAGAGCTTCGCGTTCAGGTATTAGAAAGATTTTTCCTGATAATAATGCCTTATTATTTACACCCCTTGGACCCGTACGTCCCATTATCATTGCTCGCTCCTGCCACAGCATCATTGTATCTGTCCAAGAATCCTTGTCTATACTGGGCTGTATGATGTTTAAGGAATCCAAAATTCGGATGATTTTTCTCTGTACATGTATTAATTACATGCTCTGCGTAGTTCTAAGGTATGCCAATATAGGCATCCAATATAGGCATATTTATCTGGTATCTAAGGTATGCTGCTTTCCATTGCAGGGTTCGTAATTGATTATATTTGACAAATTCCAATACATTAATTACATCTTGTTTTTCCATTCCTAGGTCTTTTACTATTCTATGTAATCTTAACAGGTCATGAACATCACACTTAGCTTCTTCGTATATCTGGGGGTAGTCTATACATACCTTCGAGTCTCCAATATTCTAGATATATAGCCTGTACCTGATCAGCCGAAAGATCTAATGCAATTGCTACTTCTACAGGGGGTTTTGAGCTCCGAAAATAGTTTGATAGCCTGGGTAGTCTTCGATTTTGATTTAATATCATCATCCTCTTCTAATGGGCCTCTCTCTCCATCTGCTTCCAACTTTACTTTCTTTATTATGGCCCCTATATCTCTAAATGACATGTGCATAAGTTTAGCAATTTCCCTTGTCGACCTATTATCGTGCATAAGTTTAGCACCTATTCTCTTTGTAAAGCACCTATTCTCTTTGTAAAGCACCTATTCTCTTTGTAAAGTCGGATTACATACTCTTCCTTTTCTACTCTGTTCATATCCGGTAGCGAAGCCAAGTTTTATTTTCTATATATTATAATAACAAGTCCCTAATAGCTTTTTTTATCTGCTTCCACCTGTTACCAGTTAGATTACTGCTGCTACCATGATGTTTTCACCTGCTTTCAACTGCTACCCACTGTTACCACAGGGATTAAACTGTGCGATGACTATATACGTTATAGCCAGGGGTTCCATCATAGTGTAATCCTTCTCAATTTTAGTAATATCATCAATGTGAATAAACCCGTTATCTTTGATTAATTGTTTCAACGAGATTAGAGCCAGGTTTAACAACCCTGACATTTCCTCTTGAGTTGTAAGCTTGTCGATTAGATTTGGATCGTTATCATCGCCTTCGAAAACATTCTCGAAGAAAAATATCATCCAACGCCGAAAGTATGCATACGTCTTATCATCTGGCTGACGAATCTCGTTGGCGCTAAAGAACAATTTGGCATAATTTTCAAAATCAAATGGTTGAGAGTGTTTTTTCTCGGCCTTCATAGGATCTCCTGCAACCAACATTTTAAATGGGCCAGTATTGGTCAACTTATCGTTTTTCTTCTCTTGTGACAAGCAGAATCGAATCGTATCTCTACATTTAGATTCTGCGTGTTTGACATCACGTCCCTGATTCATGAGAGTTTCCACGCTCTTGTGTTTTCGGGTTTCGTTTGAGAAGAGGTCTCAATTCCATCTCAAACGAACTCTCCTTTTTTCAAATTCAGTTCCAGCCTTCTAATTAAAATTCCGTCAGGTGTTTCTTCAACAATTACATGTGATGGTTGATCCAGTCCGTGCCGTCTTGCTATCTCTATAGGAATGATAAAAGTACTGCTTAGGCGACCACTCAAGAAGATTTTCGTAACTTCTTTCGTAACGTACGCATATCTGTATCTACTTCTGTATATCTATCGGCATATACAGGTATCTACAAGAATGTAAGGGAATAAGGGAATAGACAAGTCTAGACGATCTCACCAATATAAAGCGGATATCACCTCTTCACAACATATATCCTTTACTTAAAACAGAACCATGGAACAAATTACGATAGATTGAAGATTCAATGAAAGGTATAGTCAATGACGCTGAAAAGCAAATAGAACAGCTAATTTACGAATTTGTTTATGATATAGCATCGTCAGGGACAGAGGCAAGCAAAGAATTTTCATATTACTTTGAAATTCTTGAAGATAACAATGAAAATGAGGAAGTTACAAGGTCCCAAACTCTTAAAGGATATGTTTTCAAATTCTGGAAGACACAGGAATGTCTTAAGCCCTAAAAATAATCTCCTGCTAAGATATATTATTATTATCTGCTTTTAGAATTAACATTAGAATAAAATCGTGTCATGATTGGAATAATAACAGATGCTCTTGCCACTGCCTTCTCCTCTGTTGGAGGAAACGGAGAAATATCCCTTACTTCTGAGTATGTAATCCCAATATTCTTAGCTATGATATTTGCTGCTGCCCTTTTTTCTTCTAGAACTAATGTGCCTCATACGATCGTACTAGTAGGATTTGGCATTGTAATTTCATTTCTCGGCTTTGCTGGATTAGAAATAGTAAATATCCAACACTTCAAAATCGATCCGAATCTTTTAATCGATTTCGTAATACCGCCTTTAATTTTTGAGGCAATGATGAATGTAGACTACAAACAATTCAAAGCTGTCAGAATATCTGCATTATTACTGGCTACAGTAGGTGTTGTTCTTGCTACTTTAGTCGGTGGATTTCTAATGACGTATGTAGCAGGTTTACCGCTTCTTGTCGCTTTTGCCTTTGCAGCTTTGATTGCTCCTACTGATGCGGCAATCGTAATTGAGATATTCAAAAGGGTAAGAGTCCCGAAAATACTTTCTACGCTAATGGAGTCTGAAGCTGCCTTCAATGATGCTACTGGAGCTATTGTTTTTTCCTCTATAATTGCAATCGCTTTTGCCACTTCTGGCAACGCAATTCTTGGTACCTCTCCCTCTTTCTCTCCCTATTCGTTAGGCAGTAGTGCGATTGTAGTCTCTAACGGCTCGATTAATTTAACCATTGCTACTGGAGCTATTCATTTTATGGTAGTATTTTTTGGTGGTGCAGCTATTGGATTAGCAATTGCTGCAGCAACGCACAGACTCCATCCATTAATGAACGATCCTTTCTCAGAGACATCACTAACTATTGCTACCGTATTTGGTTCGGTTGTACTTGCAAACTCTTTAGGTGTGTCAGGTTTAGTGGCTGTGGCAGTCGCAGGACTATACTTTGGCAATGTGACAGTGAAAAAAGAGGCTACCATGAGCAAGAACGTTAGAGCCTTTGCATTCACTTTCTGGGAAATGACTGCATTTTTTGCGAGCTCTGCAGCTTTCCTTTACCTAGGGATTAGTATGAATATTGTTGATGTAGGTGAACACCTTCCTATAATCGTCCTTTCATTTGTTGCCGTGTTAGCAGCAAGAGCCGCAGCTATCTATCCCATGCTTGCCGCAACGACTAGGTTCATAGGGGAAAATATTCCAATGACATGGAGACACGTTATAATGCTTGGGGGAATGCGAGGCGCAATATCTGTGGCTCTGGTCGCGTCGCTTCCACCGAGCAATTTTAAAAGTATACTGCAGACTCTAACATTCGGCGTAGTCCTCTTGTCTTTGGTCATTCAATACATAGCACTTTCAAAATACGTGAGAAATGTATTTAATTATAATGACGCTAGTATCAACAAGAAGCAAACTAACTAATTATGAGATCTCGAAGTAGATGATTGTTGAGCCTTTTCCCAATGACATATGAGAGGGCAATCTGAATCCGATAACCATGAGCCATCTGAATCCTACTCTAATGTGTACCTGCCTCATTGGTTTAACATCTAGAAATTTCTGATGATCTTATGATTGCAGTTGGAAATAGAGGGCAGAAGAATCGGATTCAGGGAACGGAAATCCTGAATGACAACTGTAGCGAAATCGTAATGGAAGGATATCGAATATCGAAGACACCGCCACTGCCGCCCTTGATGGCATCTACTAATAATTAATTATAATTGGTTAAGCAAATGTCGTCAAATCGCCAGTCAAATGCGGCCGTCATTTGCTCTATACACCCCGTCCAAGCTCTATATTGTTGACGATTTCATTTGAGGGTTTACTTGATGAAATACAATCCTGTGGATCGTACGCCTATTATTGTGCCGCTGGTATGTGCATTTCTTATCATTTTTTCATACCTTGTAGCTATTTAAGGATCATGGAGGTTTACCTTGTCAAGATGCTCACGTAAATGTCGCGCACCTGAAGATATCCTGAAGGCACAATTAAGTTGATTATTTTTCCACAAACAGACTATCGCTTTGCTGTCTTTAATGCGGTATTTTTCAAACAATTTGTACAATTCCTGAGCGTATCATCTATCATCCGTTATATCACTACACGATATATCAGATTTAAGAATCCTATGGTTAGTTGTTCTTAGTGTATCAGTTATTACTACCACTCCTATCATTCCTCCAAATAACGCAATGTCGTAAAGGGAATCGCCGATAGAGCAAAGGAAAATGTAATACAATGGAATGCCGTTCGATTCGTTTGTAATCCTATCTATACATACGAATGATTACAAAGTGTAAAAACATTTGTGATTACAAAATCGGAGTGGAATCCATCGAAAATCTGCTTCAATTCCGTCCATCGAATATCTTCGTACACTGTCCCTCTCCCTGTGGTTATTCACTATATATTAGAAAAAGTGGTCTTCATCTTACAAAGTCAAAAAGACTACTGCAACAACTACAAAAGGCGAAGATGTCAAAACTTCTATTGGCTCAAAGGCTAGTCTACAGTACAGTCAGGATTACTTCTGAATTGTCTGACGGTAAGAAACGCACTGGTACAGGCTTTTTCTATTCTACCAGTCGCAATGAATGGCTGCTCATCACGAATTATCATGTAATAGAGAATTCAGAAACTGGTGAGTTGACCCTAACAGAAGGCGATGAGTATAACCAACCGATTGCTCAATCAGGCATTAAGAGAAAGATCGAGAACTTTTCTAAAAGGTGGATTCGACATCCTAACGAAAAATTTGATTTATGCGCAATGCCTATGATGCCTATTATCGAGGAAATTCGAAGAGAAGGAAAAGTACCATACTTTACGAGAATAGAGTCCAGCACTATTCCAAGCGAGGAAGAATGGAGGAATTTTATACCTACAGAAGATATCATCATGATGGGATATCCGAACGGTCTGTGGGATAAGGTAAACGGTATACCGTTTTTTAAAAAAGGGATGCCCGCTACACATCCATACATAAACTACAACGGGAGAGAAGAATTCGTAATGGACATGTCCGTATACCCGGGATCCTCTGGCTCACCGGTGTTTCTGTTAACAAATGAATTTTACGCGAAGTCGAGGTTCGAAACTTTTCAGGGAGGACCTGATCACGCAAGGCTTTTAGGAATCGCTTATAAGCATTTCAAGTTCAACGCTAATCTAAAGTCATTCGAATCTGAAAATTCGAATCTCAGTGATCAAGGGATAACAGTCCCTCCTATCGATTTGGGATTAGCAATAAGGTCTAGTTTTTCAACAGAATCGAATCCTTTCCGCCGAAACCACCATATGAATATTTTTTGCTGCAATCCATCGGATCACCCATCCAACCTGCTGGATATTTCTTGCCATGTTCGAACCCAAAAATATATGCCGCAGTATGTTCCACAAAAGATGTCTGATTAGCACCGTTACAGTTATCATTGATCCAACTTGGCGTAAAAACGCAGGTTACATTATACGCAGTATCATATCCCTTTGTCCACTCATCACATGCTTTTTGTGATGGTAAAAATGTTCCAGTGTCCGAACTTTCGCGATTACTACTAACATCACAAAAGTCATCTTCGCCATGTGCATCATCTCCAAATAATACTTTTTCTCTTCCCTCATTGAACCCATCCAAGTAATACTTGCCATGAGTTGCATAAGCCAATGGTATGCTGTTTTGTACATGTCCTCCACTGGAAGCAGCAGCTTCCCACCCAACACAAAAGTTATCACTATGACCACTAGGACAGTTCGCTCTTGTTTCTTTTCCTTCTACAAGAGCTTCTGGCATATCAGGAGTTTGATGAAAAGGAAACCACCATATTTTTCCTTCAAGTTCAAAACCAGGGAAGGGATATTCCATAATTACTAACTTCCGTACTTCTGTAGGAGAAACCGTTCCTCCTTCTAACCAATTATTATCAGCCGTAACAACTAATCGTGCAGCGAATAATCAATTAGTTTGCAGTCACAGCGGCTTACTTTTAGCATTTTCAGATCCATTGCACTAATGAAATCACTGACTCTACTAGTCCCTGACCTTTGGTTGTTAGCCTTCAGTATAGGTTTTCTGTTATTACAGCATTTCTTTCTTTAAAAATAAAGCTAAACCTATTGATATTAATGAAATCACCCCAGCTGTAAGAAATATCAGATTATAAGATTCAGCAGATGGAT
>JBAVTY010000747.1:0-1718 GCA_049696495.1 Candidatus Nitrosopolaris sp. | reverse complement strand
TATAATTAAAGGTTCAGGATGAAATTTCTAGTATAATCGAATTTTTAATGATTTATATAATAAGATAATTAAAAATGCTTATATATTCATGTACTGGGAGATATTACCAGAAGCAGAAGTAATGATTGTCTTTGGATTATAGGTGAATTTGAAGACATCGTTACTAGATGCAATACATATATCTAATGATTAAAGTTAAGTATACGACATAAGCACTAGAAAATGAAAGCGGCATATATCGTAAATAACTCAAAAGTAGCAAAAACATTGATTGATCCAATGCGAAGAGCAATACTAGATTTGCTACGACAAAAGCCTATGACACAGGCTCAGATGGCAGACGAACTAGGACTAACCAGTGCATCTCTTAATTACCATATCAAAATACTTAGATCGAGAAAACTTGTCGTAGTCGCCAAGAGAGAATATGAGAGGCATGGAATAAAACAAATATTCTTTTTAGCAGCACCATATCTTTTCGTCTATGACCTACATTCATTGCCAAAGAATATAGCTCGTTACTTTTCTCCAATTAGTCTTGAAAGGGCGAGGGCAGTAATTTCGTTGCTAATCATAAATGATCGTAATTGTATCGACCAAACCCCAAATATATCGAATAGCTTTGCTGAAATACCATCACGCAAGCTTGTAAATGTGGCTAAAGCCTACAAAGAGAAGTAGGTTGATTACGCTCATGAGAAGATCATCTATGAAATATACACAAAAGCTATACCCAAACCGAGTGTCGAGAATAAAGATTCGTTACTTAGCAAGGAGATAGCAGTGAATATAAATAATAAATGATGTCCATGTTTATCGATGGATTAGATATACCTGCTATAATTTAGTGAATCATATTAGACATATGTAACCGGTTTATTTGGCTCGGTGAAAAAGGAACTTTCGAATCCATTCTCGTTAAAGTTTGCTGGAGTTAACTCACTATCTTTTTACTGAGGTCGCAAAGCAATGAAAATAATATAATGAATGCACACCAATCTATAGAAGAAAATGTTCTTTTTACTGAGAAAGAAGAAATAGAACTTTCTAAATCGTCGGCCAAAATATTAGCAGCTGACCTACAAGACCCAGATGTAAGTAATCCAGAATACGTCTTTGGGAATGAGGATGATGAAGACTGCGTCAATATAAGTCTCTTTATACTATTTGCTATTTTCAATAGATGCTATTCGGTATAACTTGGCTGAAATCAAAATGGTTGTCGCGCCTATCTATCCTCACGCTATGTTAAGATGTTAAGGAAAAAAATGGTTGTGGCTCCGATAGTAGTGGCCATCCACCGGTTGAGTTATTCAGTATTCTTTGATCCCTGCAACACTTCGTAAAGGAACCATTTGCGGCGCTCTGTCTTGTTGAGGATGTCTTTCCAGCTGATTACTAGTTGCGGTGTGACATATGTGAATAATGCTTCGTATGGTCGTCCCGCCCACTTTTCGGACGCGTTCGACCATTGCGTCAATTGGCTCGGTATTTCAGTCGCATTTCGGATAGATATTTATCTGTAGATTCCATAAAATCGTTTATGGTTATATGTCCACATTGCAAAACAAAGTTTCCAGCAGGACGTGTTTTAATAGAGGAATTTCAAACTACAAAGTCAGAGGATGGAAAAAGTACAGACACATATCTTATGTTTAGCTGTCCTGAATGTGATTTTTTCCTTGATATAAAGGAAGGGTCTCATGACCTCCAACAAC
>JBAVTY010000746.1:0-2814 GCA_049696495.1 Candidatus Nitrosopolaris sp. | reverse complement strand
TCGCAATAGCACCAAGAAAAGATCTAGGTGTTGAAAATGCCGGTGAAGTTACTTTCATAGGTAGCGTTAACGACACACCAGCAATAGATGGCGGAGAAAGATATTTCCAAAGTGATCTATATGTGTATAGATGGACAGACAGAAGAGGCGAGCATTGTAAAAGCACAGCCAAGGACGTTTTAGCTGAATTTGGTTTTAATACTTATTGGGGTACATCAAGAAGGAGGGTGCCATCGGTTGTTTTAATAAATGTAAAGACTAACGTTCCGGACTGGCTTGGAGCTGCCGGCAAAACCCACATCAACCAAGTTCCATATGGTGAAACCATTGCAAAAGCTCTCTGCGTCATGTCCCATAATATCCCATCATACCGTGGACAGGGTTATGCCATGGTGTGCGAATTGTCAGGCTCAGTTCAGAAATCAGCTGAAGAATACTTGGATGATTTTCTAAGAGAAAGACGTAAGGAAATTGAGGCAGACCCATCATTAAGGATCACTGATAGACTTACGCAGCGTGGTATCGAGTCCGTCCTATTATGGTGGCAGATGGGTTTGAGCCGAGGAAGAATTGGAGTACTACCGGAAAGTCTTTTGCTGACAACATTCGTGAGCATTGCAAGCAGTTGTGGCCTGATGAGAATATCACAAGAGAATATCTGGGAATATTTGCCAATTAAGCGCTTAATTAAGCGTTGTTTGTATAAACTTTTAAAAACAAACATGCACTATGAGTAAGATAAAGGGGATATGATACTATTCGCATGGCCTCCATACTCTTTTAGTTCCTATTAAATTCTCAGGATGTGTGATGGGTCCAAAGGGGTTTGGCAAGACTTTAAAGTGTATTAAATAATTCACGACGAAATCTAATCAAATGGTCGGTCAGCCTTTTTGTTCCGTAATAATTTCAGATAATAAACTTTTAAATCCAAGTTGGTAGGTAGGTGGCTCAGGAGCGTTTGCAGAGATGGCTCTAGCAAAGGCAGATACTATTGCACACAAGCCAAGGAAACTAAGTCATACTGAGGCTGCAGCTTTACCACTTGTGGGTGTTAGTGCCTGGCAGGCTCTGGCAGAAAATATCGCACTATCAAAAGATCAAAAGATCCTGATTCCTGGCGCAGGAGGAATAGGATCTATTGCCATCCAACTTGCAAAGCATCTAGATGCTTATATAACCACAACAGTAAGCACAAACGATAAGCAGTTTGCTTAAAGCTTTAAAAATAGACAAAGCAGATGTTTTAGGTTGGTCTCTGGGTGGACGCATTGCTCAGGAATTGACCCTCACAAACCCAGACAAAGTTGGCAATCTTATTCTTTATGCCACTAATTGTGTTGGCCCAAGTCCACAACTGACACGACTCGTTAGTAATACTTCAATACCTCCGCAAGATGTAGGAAAGAAGCTGATACCTTTATTATTTCCAACTGAGTGGTTCAAGGCGAATCCAGATTATCTAAAATACTTTCCGATTCCCAAAGAGTCTGATTCTCCTGAACTAATGGGAAAACAATTTGTAGCAGCAGAGAACTGGAAGGATACATGTGGTCTTCTTTCAAAAATAATCCAACCTACTTTGATAATAGTCGGAACAGGTGATGTTGTTGACCCGGCACCAAATTCGTTAATGCTAGCGGAAAAAATCCCTGGATCATGGCTTGTCCAGATAAGAGATGCTGGACATGGGTTGATGTATCAGTATCCTAATGAGTTTAACAGGGTATTAGCGACGTTCTTAGAGATTTATCGCTGAATGCTAGATAAATTGCTATGAAATGGTGGATCTAGTGCTATGCTATTTCGATTATTCCTGTCCAAATTTTACTCCTTTTTACTTTAAATGTATCATCTGAATCGGTTTTATTCATGTTAGCAAATTCTTCATGTTAGCAAACTCTTCACTAGTAATTCGGCGCCTGTTTGAGGGGCCGGCTTTGTAGCCACTGCATTCATTTTTTTTCTCCTTCCGCTCGTGCCAGAGACGCAGTCGGATCTCGGCGCAAGTCAGCTTTCAGAAAATCCGCGGTTTCTGGCAGATCGATGTGGTTATCGCCCTGGCGCTGAATCTGTAGACGCAAACTTGTCCCACGGCACTGCAGGTGGTTCCAAAGGCCACTTGACAATGTACAGTTTAGCTCAGGCATGTATCTATAACCTTCTTAAATTTCCCTCGAAGAACAAACGAAAGGTGCCGGACAATAAAAAGTCAATACCTGCATATTATAAAAAGTCTGCTATCATTTGCAGTTGATTATATCAAAGCAGACAAACCTTCATGGGTATCGACATTAGAAGTTTGCTAAAAGCTATATTGGCGGAATATCCATAGTAGGCCACTTGGTAAATAAATATTCCAAGCAATAGTGCTACCAATCCGGCAGTTATCATTCGTTTGGTTCGTTTGCTCCTTTAATCAATCAGGATTAAATATTGGCATTGTTATTTCTCGCAGATCTAGTAAACGTGTTTTGGCATCATATCTTTTTATCATATCTAACACTATTTTTAGTGTTCTAATGCCATGTGATCCCTCACGCATACTGCAGCCCACATCCAAAACTTTTATTGAATTCATTAATTCCATCTTTGTTTACCATTAGATATAGATTTATAATACTACTGATTCATATCCAACAAACTATACAATATAATTTAGAGGTCTACAACATCAGTTCCATTAATCTTATGAAAAGAGTGATGTCATAGGAAGATAAATTTCAAAGCTGGAAATAACTAACCATTCGGTTTCATATCAAAAAACGACTATTTTAAATAAATTGGCGTAGTAATCAAAGTGTATCTATAAAT
>JBAVTY010000745.1:0-4708 GCA_049696495.1 Candidatus Nitrosopolaris sp. | reverse complement strand
CTACGGAGGAATTAGAAAAGACGATAGACAGACTGAATCCAGATGATGCGATATTAGAAAACATTATCCTTCAATTGCAAAATGAAGAAAAGATTTGTCTCATTTAACACTTACAGATGCCCCGCAGGTGAACGTTACTAATAGACAAAGAAAAAAGATCATCCTCTATCGCAGGTGTCACTAATTGTTGTAGGTACCAGGATTGGAATGATGGATTCAAATCTGGCGCGGTTGATGGCAAAACGATTGGAATGGGCGCAGGAGATGACGACGTTACTTGTCCTAACAATGGATACAATGATTCACAATGTGATCAGTTCAATCATGGATATGATGCTGGTTTCAATTCCACGTGTATAGCAGCACATAAGAATTCTACATGGGGATGTCCAGCGTTTGATGCAAATGCACACAGCCGATCAACACCAATCCCAGAAGAGTACCATAATGGCTACACGATGGGTTACAAGTATGGAGTGACAGATTGGATGGTATATCACTGAGTGGCAATGGGTTTCCATCATGAGAAAAGGGTTACTTGCAACAGGAGTTGCTATGATCGTCTTAGCGATAATTGTGTTCGCTCCATCATCATGGATCAATCAAGTACAACGCAACAATGTGCAAACCTGTAACTCCTTTACAGGATAACTGTCTCGATCCCTTAGCCAAGAAAATACTACAGTATGTAATAACGCTCCTGGTTTCCTTGCAGTTGCTCAAACACGGATGATAATCGCTATAGTCCTGGGAGTCTTAGGTATAGCATTGATAGTTATAGGGGCGATAAAAAATCCGGCTCCACGACCACAACAACAACCATCACAACCACAAGAAAAGATAGATCAATATATTGCAACTCAATCTAACCCCAGAGTTTAGTTCAAGGAATTCGAATAAGCCGTTACAATCTTGTTATATGCTTCCTAGCTAATTGCTGAACCATTGAGAATATTATTTCGAGGCGATATTGTAGATAGGATTATAGAGACTATGCAGACTATGGAGACTATGGAGAATCAGCAAATTCGAGTAGCACTAGACAAACATTGGGCCGCCTCATCGGCTGGTGACCTAGAAAAGGAACATGACATCTACGATGATGACGTCGTAGTAGATTACCCTCAATCTGGGGAGCGTATATTCAGCCGGCATAAGATACAGGCTCTTCGTGGACATCATCCATCTAAGCCAGCTGGATTCACGATTAGGAGAATAATTGGGAATGGAGACTTATGGATCACCGAATATGTGATCGTCCATGACGAACGACCTGTCCCAACAGTAAGCATCATGGAGTTCCGTGACGGGAAGGTCATCCACGAGACACAATACTTTGCTGAACCATTTGAGCCTCCGGCTTGGCGAGCTCGATGGGTCGAAAGGGTGATCTGAGCTTGTCAAGTGGCTAACTCCTCTTTGTGCCAACGCAGTTCTGCAAGCGATATCAACTGCCATTTCTGCTTGGGATATACTGCCTGTGTATTTGGTACGATTACCTTCGATGGAAGACAGTTATTCAGACAATATGATACCTTTGACCAGTATTCGTCTTAAAGCGAAGTTTCACAAACTGATCTTATTTCTTGACCGAGCACCACAGCATTGTCGTTCCAAGAGAGTCAAAGAATATTTGGAAAAAAATAATGACGTCATGACACTTCAATACCTTCCAAGAGGATCGTCTGAACTCGGTGCAGTAGAAGAATGCTGGAGACAAGGAAAAGATATTATCCGAGGTTTACAAATCTAAAAGCAGTTATCACAAACTACTACAGGACAAAACGCTTCAACTTGAACATCGTCAAATACCTGATGAGAGAGTCTGCGAATTTATGTTAGTGTGTATGGTAAGAGGATTTGCGAATTATCAACAATTCTAAAAGAGTTTGGTAGATATTGCTCTTCCTTATTGCCCCTTATATTTTTGGACCAAAACTTTGTGTTAACATTTCTTTGACAGTGTCATCTTCAGAAAGGCGTGTAGAAAGTGCATCTGATATTTTGTGTAGTTCGTTGATTGATAGTTTTAGACTTAGATTCTGACCATCTTCGATTATCATATTTTCAAATCGTAGCTAACCTTAATATCTATACTGCCTAACATAATTTGATGTAACTACAAAAGTGTTCAAACAGAGAGAGCAAATGCGAAGCGACTTGACGAATTTATGTTATCGAGTATATATTCCGCTTTCCTCTATTAGAGCGCAATGTGTTCAAAAATGCAGGACATGTAGGTTTTCGTTTATTTAACAACCGGCCTTTTTTCCTTGCGTATAGAGTTCATTACTTTATTGCTTAAATTCAAATGTTGCTTTACAAGTTCTGGAGGCGTTAAAGCCATCCACTGATTTAGAGAGACGTCCTGGAAATGAGCGCTTCTGAAGACTTCTAAAAAGCGCAATTGAACATTTGAGGTATTCTCAATATAGTGACCATATGCAAAGGGCACGGCACCAACATCGCCTGCAGTAAAGTCAAATGTCCTGGCATTGTGTTCTGAAGCAAAAACTGTCATTCGTGCACTTCCTTCAAGATAATACTGCCACTCATCAGTGTTTGGATGCCAATGCATCTCTCTCAATCCACCAGGCTCCACTTCCACAATTCCTGCGGCAATAGTAGATGCGGCTGGAAATTTGGTAGAATCAATGATTCGCACCGTGCCTCCGCTAGTCTTTATTGGATCAAGGTCTGATATGTGATAGCTGAACGACCTCTCATCGAGGGAATTAGAAACTTTATCAGACAAAAGTGGACCCGGTACTTCGCCTTGGAACATATAGCGGGTATGATCAACGTCGGTTGGTAGTTCAGAGAAATCGCTTTCAGATACGCCAAAATTTTTTGCAAGAATATACTTTGGAGTACAGTTAAACCAGTCAGTTATAAGAAACGTTGAATCTTCAGAAAAGTTGCCATTATCAAATACAAGGAGAAATTCGCAGCCTTCTTCAAGTCCTTGAATAGAATGTGGAATCCCTGAAGGAAAATTCCAGATGTCGCCCGGACCCACATCATCTAGGAAGTTTTGTCCGTTTTGGTCAACTCCGCTAATACGGGCACTTCCCCATAGCATGTACGCCCATTCAGCTTCTTTATGCCAATGCATTTCCCGAATCCCTCCTGGCTTTAGGCACATATTGACTCCTGCTAGTTGAGTTGAAACCGGAAGTTCTCTTTGCGTCACTTGGCGTGCCCACCCGCCGTCTCGAAGTCTATTATGAGCCATTGAGAACGGAAATTTCAACTTCGGTACAGTACCATGATCAGTAACTGGCGGTATATCCGGATTCTGCTGGTCAAGTAAAATGTTACGAGGACCACGATCTACAAAGCCATCTTCTCCTCTAATAGGCTGTGGAAGCAAATTTTCCTTGGTCTTGTTCTTGTTATCGTGTTGTGGTTGCAATAGACCTTATTACCACGTGTAATTACCATTTTAAGGTTATAGTCATTACTACTGCTCGAAATAGGGATAACCATATACTCCGTGGTGAAAATAGAGAAATAAAATGTCGCTACCGTCTATCTATCTTGGACACGTAGGATTTAACGGAACAATTGGTGGAATCCAAAGTGGTGGAAGAAGCCGAAGTGATGTAAGAATCCAGTTACTACCGGGGCACATGACGAAACAACGGCTGTTGCTGCTGGAGTGAAGAATACCGCTGCATGTGTAGCTGATGATGCTCCTGTTATTCCCGCTATTACCGTTACTGCTGCCATTGCGGCTACTACTATTGCTTTTTTCATTACTTCATGATACTCGGGCTTTATCTAAATGATTTGATTAACATTGTCCCAATGTTACTGAATGCTCTTTGCTTGTAGAATAGCAACCATTTGTTTCCCATTATCTATGGAGATAGCTGTTGCATGCGATAGACGTAGCCTTAGATCATCCATGCTAAAGCCTGTAATTTCTAAGCTATCTTTTAGTTTGTTAAGTAACAGATTCTTGTATTGATCTAGATTTAGACCGGCTAACATAAGGGTTTTATTCTCGTCGCCCTGTTCCTTCCGTCATTATTGCCTTGTCGTAATTTCCATGTAGGTGCAAGATTAACTATACTCTCTAAGATTATAAGCCAATCACATTTGAACCATTGACCTTAGCTAATCGTTTCTCTTTTGTCTTTCTCTAACCTAGTAAAGTACCAATTATTTCTGCACACATGTAGTATAGCAGTTGAATTTTTGAATTTTTGTTATATGCCTTGTAATTATCTCCTTTAATACTTTTGATTTGCATCATATTCTACGTATGTTGGCAGCTGCCCTAGAAACTACTTCAGATAATGCAGGATGAATATGAACGGTCTTTCTGATGTTGTCTATAGTACCACCGTTATCATCAGCCCTCATGGCCACTAAAACTTCATGAATAAGAATTGAGGCTTCGCTTCCAATAATATGGCAACCAAGGATTTTCCCATTCATTTTATCCGCAAGAAACTTTACAAATCCGTCTCGATCTTCTAGTGCAAGTCCCATTGCGGTATTTATGTAGGCATAGACAGACTTTTGATATTCTATGCCTACTTTCTTTAGTTCTTGTTCTGTGAAACCTACTCCTGCAACCTGAGGTGAGCTAAAAATTGCGTGTGGCATTGCTGCATAATTGACAGGGATTTTTTTATCAGGGTGTAAAATATTGTTGAATGCATACTGGGCTTCGTGGTTGGCATTGTGTTTGAATAAA
>JBAVTY010000744.1:0-7431 GCA_049696495.1 Candidatus Nitrosopolaris sp. | reverse complement strand
CCTGGACATCCATCATCAGAGAAGAAAACATTTATGGCTAGAGAAAAAGACTGTATATTCTGTATGGCATGTGAGAACGTATGTCCTCCCCAGTGTGTAAAAATATTCCAGAAAGGTACATAAAATAACCTAACGACATGCCCTATGGGATCAATTAAATTGATGAGCTCGTATACACGCTTGAAAACAAATAATCCTGTTAATTA
This sequence comes from Candidatus Nitrosopolaris sp., assembly GCA_049696495.1. Classification (GTDB taxonomy): domain Archaea; phylum Thermoproteota; class Nitrososphaeria; order Nitrososphaerales; family Nitrososphaeraceae; genus Nitrosopolaris. The sequence goes on along the minus strand of JBAVTY010000744.1, from coordinate 7,225 downwards.
CACGTTTTAATTGACATCGTTCTTTTGTTAGACGAGTGTGTGACTATAAATATATGTGGTAGCTGACATACCTTCTTGGGCAAGATAGGATGCTCGGCTTAGACGCATTCCTTTATGTAATTTTCATAGGTGTTGCTTGGATTATGACTATCTACACTCTTAATTTTTATTACCTCTCGTATCAGTCTCAACACAATGTCATACATCAAAAAAGAAAGGACAAATTACGTGTCCACATTGATTCTCCTATTCACGATCTGCCTGTGGTGACCGTTCAACTTCCTATATACAACGAAAAGTATGTGGCAGCTCGACTAATTGATGCTGTATGTTTACTAGACTACCCGAAGGATAGACTCGAAATACAAGTGCTTGATGATTCCGAAGACGACACTTTCGAATTGATACAATTGGTCGTTGGCGAACACCGGCTTCGTGGCTTCAACATTCATCATTTTCGTAGGACCTCTGGAAGGACAGGCTACAAAGCTGGAGCATTGAAAGCAGGGATGAAGTATGCTAAGGGGGAATTCATCGCGATCTTTGATGCAGATTTTATTCCGCCGCCCTGGTTTTTGAAAAAAACCATTGGTTATTTTATCGACCCTATCATAGGCTTAGTCCAATGTAGATGGGGTCACATAAATGAAAACTATTCATCTCTTACAGAAGCACAGGCACTTTCTCTCGATCTACATTTCCTGATTGAACAAAAGGCAAAGAGCATGACCCATCTGTTTATGAACTTTAATGGAGCGGCAGGTATATGGCGAACGTCTTGCATTTTTGATGCTGGCGGCTGGCATACAACTACTCTTGTAGAGGATCTTGATCTTAGCTACAGAGCTCAACTGAAGGGGTGGAAATCACTATTCTTAGAAAATATCGTTGTGGAAGGAGAACTTCCGGTTCAGATGAATGCGGCAAAGCGTCAACAATTTCGATGGGCAAAGGGTTCAATCCAGGTTGCGTTAAAATTACTAATCGACATTTTATTGGAGAAAAAAATAGCTATCGACACGAAGATTCAGGCCTTCATTCATTTGACGCGACACATTGTACATCCTCTGTTTCTTATCCAGTTTCTTGTCTTTCCAATATTACTGGCATTAAATTACAAGTTATATCCAGTCGGCTGGGCTCCGATTACAGGAATTCTGATATACGTTCTGATGGGTCCAGCTACATATCTTTACATGATAAGAAAGCTTTGGGGAGAAATGTGGAAGGACAAGGCTATACAATATCTGTACTTGATTTTTTTTGCAACTGGTATATCGGTTAACAACACCATAGCAGTCTTTGACGCTATAATAGGGGGAAAGAATGAATTCTTACGAACGCCAAAGTTTGGTGTCGTGAAGAAAGGCGATGAGTGGAGAGAGAAGGCGTATGTCTTGCCGTTTACGAAAACCACTCTGTTGGAGATTTTTTTCGGTATTTACGGATGCATCGCAATTTTTGTATCGATTTTTTCAGGAAACCCGGTTTTTGTTCCTGTCATAGCCATCCAAACACTTGGTTTCATTTACGTAGCATATCTGAGCATCATCCACTCCTCGCTCAATAGAAAACAAACAGCAGTCAGTCATTCAAAGAGCATTCCCGCCGAATCAGCGACTCTGCGTATAGCGGAAGCAGAAACTCTGAGTGATAGAGTAAATACGACCGTACACGCAAAAACATTGGTTACGACTGCTCCTGACATTAGGAATATGCAAGCCCATGTGAGGACTAGATACTGTAGGTTGTTGATAATAGGGATTCTGGGATTTCTATGTCTTGGAGGAACCATTGTTTATTTTGGTTATCAATATGCTATTTATCCGTTGGACAAGGCAATAGGCTATTTATCTAGGGCCGAATCTGCCCAGACACCAGATATGATAGCCAATTATCTTAGGCCAGTTAAACTACTTCTTCCTAATGAAGGTAATCCGGCGTGGTCTTTTCCAAGCCCAAGGACCGATTTTGGATTAATCCAAAATGATTTAGAAGCTATATTATTACGAACCAACTCAATTTCACTAGTAGAGCCCAATAGCGCTGCGTATAATACAGGGCTTGGCGAGTTGCACAGTTCAATCAAGATAATTGAATCAAATTTAGATGAGGCTACTCCGTATATTTATGTCAGTTCCACAAATATACTGCTGGGTGGACTATGGATAGGAGTGATTATGTCAATATTTGCAGTGATGAGGAGAAGCAAATCTAAACTTGGGTATGAGATGACCTGAATAAAAAAAATCGGTGTAAGAGAGCCAATTGATGCCCATCTTTTCTAGCTCGGTTCAGCAGAGGTGGCAAAGTCTCATCTGAACAGCATCATAAAGGAATCTATGCCTCCGTAGTAATAGTTTGGTCAGCTACCCTAGTACTGTCTTCATTCTTTTCTATGTCAGGAAGACTTGTCATCATCCCCTTATCGGTATTGATGTTTTATATTATTAATGCTTCGTTTATCAGGTACCAAAAAGTGGATATGGGATAAGCTACTGCGTGATTTTGTAGCAGTCATATTAAACGAGTTTGAATTTGCTTCACCTGACCAGTGATTATCGTTGGCATTAGAGACTTCGGAGGAAGTGCAACAAAGACTCCAGAAAATATGACGTAGTTTACAATAGCCTTCTTGTCTTTTATATATCAAATGTACGCAACAATCTCAAATTGTTGACCTGTGTAGACTGTATCTGGATATGTGTAGTAGAGATGCAAATCTCCGATTGATTGATCTGGACATTAATCTGGAAATAAGCTTACCCCGCATACTGTATCGAACGTATAGATCTGAGGTCGGTTGTCGCCAGTAGGTTTCAACAAGGATTATCCAAATAAAAATGAAACGTCCAAGAAGTCTCATACCACGACGATGCGATCTTTCTATAAGCATCGTACATTATTTTTATGTTATTTATTCGTATGTTATGTCACCTTTATATTACATGTAATGTTCAGACCAAGTGTAGATAATTAAGAAAGCCTATACGAATCATCATAGATCACCTATAGCTCTATCTTCATGCATGAAACGAACAGGCAAACATAGAATTATGTTCTATCGATTTAGCTTCTATTTCCCATTTTTACAGTAAAACACATCTCGTACCTCGACAAGGACGTGTATCTACAGCTATTAGCATGCGTGGTATGAGATGTACTAGTATGATATACCGCACCACAAAACCAATATGCGGGAGAGAAAACTAACTTTGGTGCTACTTCCTTTGTTCTGTATCTGTCTGATTTAACCAGGTAGAGATCTCTCTTATTTGTGCAAAAAGTGTACGGAAAAATATTAGAGAAGTAGTATCAGTAACCAGTTTATCATAAACATATCCCTGAAGCTATTATCCCATGCTTTTTAGAAGGACCACTAGCTTATTGCTCAGAACCTCTGGATGCTTAAGCTGGCATTTTGGAGGTCACAAATAGCATATACCAAAATGCTCAAAGGAATGTCGTGTGTCCTGTAATTGGAATAAACTTCTATGCCAGTAAAACGGAAATAGAATCTTTTGGCATTTCATGTGAAAATCGTTGAAACACCTTCCTTATATATCTGCCCTTGGATTGAGTCTGCTAAACGACAACTGTCTATATGCGTATTCCTGAATAACAATGCCTTTTTGATGCAGTTAAATTTTGTTAATCAAATATGTGGCATCGTGTTACGTCGAGACTTAAATAACGATTATCGAGCTTTACCTCATGTTAGCAGAAGAGCAAATTATCGAAAGGATTTATTCTGCTGGCCAGGCCGGGATAAAGAAAACAGATTTACGCAAAGAATTTGCGCAACCTGAGATCGATACTATGTTGCAGAAATTGACTAGCGATGGGCAGATCTTCATCGATAAGAAGGGTACTGCATATTACTGCTGGGTTAAGGAGAGCTATTTACAATATCTGCTTAATTCGGACCCTAGGTTCCGATTGACGCATGAGGCTATATATTCTTTGGAAAAGTCTATTCACAAAAATACCGATCGACTCGCAGTCACTTTGGATGCAATCAGTGCACGGACTTCAAGATCAAGTGATCAGACCGCCAAAGACGAAATTTATTCTTCTGAAGGTACGGGAAAAGCGACAATCGAGTCCCATAGGAATGAAATAGGGCTTGACTTATTTAAAAATAAATTCGATGACTCTATCACGAATTTTTCAAGTTCGATAGGTTGGGTTGAGCTAGGCAAAATCAGAAATGATTTGTGTAAGAAACATAACCTCGTTAACGAGGAATTTTATGATTTCGTAGGTCAATTGATCGCGAAGTTTCCAGACAAATATGAACTGTCTTCGGGCGGTTACGAGGGGTTAACGGTCCGTGGTTTATTGCATGGCTTTGTGAGGTGCATATGATGTATCCATATAAGTTGATACAAAATCCATATCCAAGTAGTCCCACACCAACAGTGATAGACACTAGGATTCTTGGCGGCAATAGGCACAAAGAAGGAAAGTCTGCTGTACTATCTTGTATAGATGAGTTATTTTCGAAAATAAAAGGTAATGCAACAGAAAAGGATTTCCGTTTAATCACTGTAATCCAAGACGTAGGCTCAGGTAAGACACACCTTGCTTTTCACCTTAAGGGGTTGCAGCATCTTCTGGGCAACGCCGTTATCTCGTACTGCGATCTTGCTCAGATATCCCCGCGATCTATACACAGTATTTATGGTGCCCTGCTCAGAGGCTTCAGTGACGAATACGTTAACGATTTTAGAAAACAAATAATCTATTATTTAAAGGATAAAGCGAGGTACTCTAAGAACGCCAGAAAAATATTCGGTTACGGGTTCCTCGATTCACTTACAGGCAAGAGGCTCGAGGACAAGGTAGAAAAATTTTTACAGAGTAACGGCGATATGCTAGACTCAGACGCTGTTCACAAAGTGTTAAGCGAAGAATTTTGTGCGGCCGAATTATCTGTACTGAAGTTATTTATCGAAGGCAAATTTAGGACAGGAATAAACCAGGCAAAGACATTGGAAGAGATAATCGAAAATCTATCTACATTAGCGAAGTTGAATCTCAAGTTTTTGAAAAAGTTGACGTTGTTGGAAATGGATGAATTTGACGCAGATAAGGATTCGATGGCTTTTGTCAAGGGTATTGTCAACGCACACTTGCCTTCAACCACACTTTTGCTGATCTTGACTCCCTCTTCATATGAACAAATACGAGCTGCCAATAGCTCCGTCTTTGATAGGCTAGAAAAAGCAAACTACAAAATCGACCTTGCGGGGTCAAATACCTTTGAAGAAATACTGGATATCATACTTGAATATGTTAGATACTATGATAAAGGAAAGAATTTTTCCTTACAGGAAGAAAAGGAATTGGCGTCTAAGATAAAAGTAATCTATGATGAATTTCCAGATTTCAGAAATGTCAGATCAATGATAAATATTTTATATCACGCGACTGAAAACGCCGCAGGCAGAGATGCTTCAATCGATGAGCGTGCTCTCGAGGAGACTATTAAGAAAATTTATCCGGGTTTGAGAATAAAGGGTAGCATCATGTCAGTTCCTGTTTCTGATTTCATTAAAATCCAAAAGAATTACAATGATGCGCAGACTATGGAATCTGACTTACGTGCAGCTATAAGAAATCTTGTCGACCACGCCCACAAAATGGGGACTGTTGCTACACTTGAGAATTTAGAAAATACAAACGGGATAGAATTGATTTATAGCGATGCTTGTGGAATGAAAGTCGCTGTCGCAGTCGTATTGAACAAAGATCGCTCTAAAAATTTTGAACAAATTTCTAACTCCGTCGGAGAGACTTTTGTGGATAAGGTCGTAATACTGACTGATTCTAATATTGCGCTAGGAACAGCCGCAGCGGAAAATGGAGGAGAAACCGTTGTAAATATCGATCGATCCAAAATGATTGATTTACTTTACTTTAGCAGTATGTACAAAAGTGATGAGATAAAGGGAGATGACCTAGAACGGGCTTTAACGCTCGCAAAATCAATAAAGCTGTGTTAACCTTAGAACCTGAAATAGAACCCTTGCCTGTTTGTACAAACTCTTTTAAGAGGGTGCTGCAATTGTTGCGCTGTGGATGGCGACAAAGAATTGGATGATGAGATTGCTGACTTAGATCACACAAGCCAATTTGGAGTTCTTCGATGTAATATTTGCGGCGGAGATGCCGACTTTGTAGTTCAGCTAGAATTAGTGAAAGAAAGGAGCAACTATAACGTTATGGAATCTGTAAATCAAATGCCCTTTTACCTTTGTAAATCGCATGAATATCTTTACAAGAAGATGCAATACAACATAGAACTTAAAGACTATTTCTCAGAAACAATTAACACATATCGATAAGTTAGCGTCAAGAGATGGTCCTTGGCCACAGGAAGCAGATCTTTTAGATCACTTGAGGACTTTATCGCAAATATACATAAAGCTGGAGCTGCCTTAACTGAGTTCAACGGCACCAAAATTCCTACCATCTATGTTGATGCCAGAAGATACGATGAAATTATGAAAAGAACCTTTGGTAAAAAGGTAGCGGTCGACACTTTGCTGAACATATTTCACGACGGTCGTGACGTGTTTGTTGATGTCGAAATGAAATTCCTAGACTTGGATTTGCATGAAAATTACCTTTTATATGCCAACAACATGATCGAGTTTTTTGAAGCATTAGCGGAAACCAGTTTAATATCACTTGCCCCTGACCACTCTTCCGTTGGTTATTCAAGTAACGTATTCATGATCCAACTTCCAAGAAAGGAGCAGGCTGAAAAAGCCCTCCAAATTATTCGTAAAAATGCAAACAGCCAAGCAGGCCTACACGAAGACTCCTGTGATAATAGACTATAGAGCCAATCGAGACTAAGTTCCTACTTTCTTGAAATACTCTGCTTCCTGACTAAATGCTAATGATTTTAGATGGTAACAGGTGGCCTAAATTATTCGAGTATTTGCGTTTTCATGCGTAAACTGTGTCTATCTTACTAACAGTCATAATGACCGAACGTATTGATATTCCTTGTTTTAATTTGTTTAATATTATCTCATGTGCACATTTCATAACGTTATCGAGGTTCCAGGAAGGTGAAGTAAAGAATCTGTTTATGCTGCTCTGACACTTTGTTTCACCAACAGTATCCCTCATGCTCTTTACAGCCACTCATAATCAATCCAAACATCACACTCCGGAAGTTCTCAAATTGGGGTTTGGACAAAACATTTCT
>JBAVTY010000743.1:0-5255 GCA_049696495.1 Candidatus Nitrosopolaris sp. | reverse complement strand
ATCATTACAAATTGAAGTTGAAAAAAGAACAGCGCAATTGCAGACTGCGAATAAACGGTTACTAGCTGCAAACGAACAGCCTTCATCTTCCGAAAGGAGTATCCACGAAATATTCCGTTAGCGACTATCGACCATAGAATAGGATCCACAGTATACCTCTGTAAGGCATTCCAAACGCCGATAGAATACATAGAAAAATCTGCGTGCCATAGTATTTTCCCAAAAAATATATGAGGGGTTGTAGCGGTAGCTACGAATCGATTTGGTCATCAAGATGGTGGGATCCCAATCAGTCTTGTATGGTATCACTAGTAGGATATGACCAATTCCAAGATATTTGTAATTATAGAACAGAACTAGCATGTCAAGAAAACTATTTAAATCCACCATGAAACTCTACAAGCACCGTAATATTTATGAAGTCACTCAAGGAGCAGCTTCAATTATGACTAATCGGTCAGCCTTTGTAAAGCTGTGCTAAATAGGAAGAAATTTTGAGTTCTTGTTAGTTGAACGAATGCGGTAGACCCAACCATCTGAACAGCAGCAAGAAAGAGAGAACGGAGAGCCAAAATCGATCTAATGTCTCCTTGTTTTGCCAGGCCCATAATTAGCCGTGCCCATAATTAAAGAGATTACAAATTCTTTGAGACAATTCTCAAGCAATGCATCTATTATCGCGAGCTTCAATCGTACTTCGCCATCCCCATATTATCAAATGCTACTTCCATCTTTTGATAAATGTATAACTATTACTAACTTGTGGAAGTAGTTTATCGTAAGAAAAAAGATAATCGAATTATCCGATTACAAAACCAGTAGAAGTTATTCATCAGAGATAGTACAATTGTCATAAGTGCGCCATCAACAGATCTCCATTCTTACTATGAATTTGTCATAGCATTTATCGATAATGGTGAGTGCGGTTTCGCTTGTAATTCCTTCAATAATAGTCACGACTATTGATTGAGGATCAATAAGTAAATAAAAAAAGTTTGTAGGGTTTCTATTTCGGTTTTAGATCTTCTATTCTAGTAACGGCGATGGAAGCCGAAGCCAAAGTGGCGATGGAAGCCGAAGCCGAAGTGGCGATGGAAGCCGAAGCCGAAGTGGTGGAAGCGATGGAAGCCGAAGTGGTGGAAGCCGAAGTGGTGGAAGCCGAAGCCCCTGTGGAAGCCGCCGAACCCGAAAGCTTGTGCTTTCGCTGCTGCTAATGGACCTGATGCAAACAGTACTACTACTGCTGCAATAGCTACGATGCTGAAAGCAACATTTGTTTTTGTATTCATTAACATATGTTATGGATGATTGATATAAGGGTCTTTCTTAACTTCGTAGAAAATGTTTATATATCAATATAGGAAGATATTACCAGAAGCGGAAGTAGTGGTTGTCTTTGGATTCATTATACATTTCTTCCGCTTCTAGTAACAGATTTTCTAAATCATCTTCTAGAATTTAATCGACACATCTCGTTCTCTATCCTTGTTTAGTCTTTAAGCCTGAAGCATTCACAACAGGTCCTAAATCTGTATCGTCTGATAGTACTTCCGCAGCTTGTTCAACCTTAAATCAATTTGAAACAACTGGTTTGATCACTCCTCTTTTTGCTAGCGAAACTATCTCTATTTAATCACTTATAGTTGATAAACATAATCCTGGCTGTTTCCTCTATTTAATGGACCAATGACTGGAATTTCTCGCTTCATGTATCCATATTGTCTCAAGAGCTGTGTCAATAATGTTTTCATATGCAGAGCGTCTTTGTCATCTAAATTTGGATTAATATCAAGGGCCATATCCAGATTTTCTAGGGCTACACCCAAATCCCCAAGATTATGTAAACCGAGTTCAATGAGCACCAATGCTTTAATGTAAAAAGCATATTCGTCTCTTGGGTCGAGTTTAAGGGCCGTATTAAGAATTGAAAGTGCACCTGTATGGTTCCCATCTCTTCGAGTGCTATACCTTTGTTGTCAAGTGCCGCTGTAAGGTCAGGATGTGTAGTTAAAATCCTGTTAAAGAGGGCGAGGGCGCCTGTGGCATTCTTCTCATATAACAATATAGCATCTTTGGTGCTCAGAGCATAGATATTTCCAGGTTGTGCTTTTAGCACCTGGTTGATAATATCTGTGGCTTGGACAAAATTTCTGAGATGGACAAAAACCAAAGCCCTCTCTATTAACTCAGTATCGTTGTGTGGTGGTAGAGCCAAGACCCGTTTAAAATATGTCACAGCGGACGCGCGATTACCTAGAATGTCAAGTGTGAGACCTATTCCTGACAACGCTCCGATATGGTGCGGATCTAGAGCCAAGGCTCTCTTATAAAATGAAATGGCACCTGTATAGTTTCCGAGTTCATTTAATGCTGATCCCATATCAGTCAAGAGATGAACATCGTTGGGTCTTAACTTGAGTATCTGATGAAGATAATACAAGGCTGTTGAATATCTACCGTTTTCATATGCGGTTCTGATTGCCTGTTGAAGTGTTGCATTAGCAATGGGAGTAAAAGACAGACAAAGGATGAATATGATAGTAGTCATGATTTTTATCATATCAAATTTCCACTACTATAACTATTACATCTATTACATATCTGACCGAATTTCGGATGCGTTTTCGGCTTTCGTTTTGGATATTGAGACGTAAGATATGGTCGACTGATTCTAGCTTTTAACATTACTCATCCCTCGTCAATATGCTTATGTTGGATGGAGCTCCATCCGAGGTTCCACCCTTGTTCGCATATATCGTGTCTTAATGGAATATATGGATCAAGCTCGCAATCACCTGCCCTATCGCCTGATGCTTTACCTTCTGCGCCTAATTTGCCCCAATGATAGCCCCAGGCATACGTCTCTGCTTTATTAAAGGGTGTTTGATTCTGCCCGTCAGTATATCCAAGTTCGCATATAGCATAATTTCGAGAAGTACCATTATACGAGTTACCACATGGATCGTTATATGTTATTGTGCCATTGGTCTGCACGTATTCTAAACCAGCGTTTAGGCCTACATGATACGCAGACGTCTGCCTAATTATAGCCGAGATATGATGACTTAGAGCATTAGCATTACCCACATCATATCCATCATTGCATTGATCAATTTGTGACTGACTGAGAGGATACATTAGCAAAAATTTCCATCGTTTAATCCTGCTAGAGAATCATTTCTACCTTGAAGAATGCCTATTTTGTATGGTATCGTGCCCTTGTCATAGATGTGGAAACCAGCCATCATTCCGTCATAACAGTCGTTATATCTTTCAACATTAGAAAATTTGTCACATATCTTATTGCCCTTTAAACCTGCTGCAAATCCAGTATCATACTCTTTGGTGGAAGCATTTGCCTTGGCATAAAGCGATGGACTTGTAACAACTAATGGCTATCGTAAAGACATATGCAACCAACAAACCTAGAACTGGTGATAAGACCATAAATATCAACGTCTTTTGAATTCCTATTGATACTAAGGCCTTAAGACCTCCCGCCGCCAAACCAGAACCAATCAATCCTCCTACTAATGCATGACTACTAGATGAAGGCAATCCAAGATACCAAGTTATCAGATTCCATGCAATTGCTCCGATCAGGCCAGCAAAAATGACTGAAATTGTAGAGAACTCTGGTTGTATTATATCCTTCCCTACGGTTGCTGCCACAGCAGTACCAAAGATAAAGGGACCAGCAAGCAATATCTCAATAGAGGATGTAATTGAAATATTAAATGTGTGTGACAATATTCGATTAAGAACTTATGTAATATTGCTGGCTGCTACTGGGATGCGTGCTGTTGAAGCATTATCTATTCGCATCAAAGATATAGACTTTGATTCCAATCCTGCTAAGGTTTTTGTGAGAGGAGAATACACCAAAACTAAGGTCGATAGGATCATATTTTTAACGGAAGAACTGACTCAACAGTTAAAATCATGGTTAGAGTACAAACATTGAACTAGAAGGGTATGCCATCAAGACAAACAAAAGGGAAAAACTATAACAGAATATCGAACACCGGATAAAAAAGATACTGACTTGGTGTTTGCCGTATACCAAGACAAAAACACGCCAAATCGATTTCCTATATGATGATTTTAGTAAATCTTTTGCAAAGACACTTGATCGTTCGGGTAAAGGCGATAGGGAGGACGGCAATCAAAGGCGTAGGGAGATAACCCTTCATTCTTTTAGACGATTCGTGAAAACTACAATATCCGATCTTGGATATCCTGACTTTTCTGAATGGTTCATATGACATTCTGGTTCTACATATTGGACAAAGAAGGATTCAGAGAAAGCAGAGATATTTCGCAAGATTGAACCTTATTTGACATTCTTGAATGTTCACCAGTTGGAAAGACAAGGGGCAGATATACAAAGTAAGGTAGAAGAAGTAGAACAACTAAACCAATCCATGAGAGATCGTGACAAAATGAAAGATGATGCTATAGCACATTTATCAGATCAGCTTATAGCGTTAACAACTAGATTAGATTCGATTGAAAAACGACAGCAATAGAAGGCTTCTTTCAATGGCAATAGTGTTTTTTCTTTCCACAGTATAGAAACCCATTAGCCTGGCTATGACAGTCTAGGGTGGACTGCTCCGCCGCGTTGTTGCATATCCGTCGCTGTATCTATCTTGGCATGCGGTCTGTTTTCCCCAATGTTATTGTATCATTGCTGTCACGTCTAGGAAGGAAATCCCTCAATTCAGTTCACCATTACCCCAAACTACACTGATCCATGTCAGATGTTGAATATCTAAAGACAGGATTGTTGATGATAATGAATAGCACGATAAACACAGCTATTAGTATCATTTAGTGGATTTACTGGGGATCCGTAGGTTCTAGATGGAATTTTGTTACATCTAGAACCATTTCCGATGGATGTAAGAAATAAGTTAGTTAATTCGGGTCGTGTATCTGCGCATCATTTTCTTCCACAATCCGGATGGGTTAGCTATTGGATAAAAGGAGAACAAGATATTCCTGATGTGATTGAGCTATTCAAGATGAGATATGATTTTCTTAAACCAAATACAAAGTTAGTAACTAGAACGATTTAATTAATGTGTTATTTGAAGTAGAAATATGGAACAAGTCGCAAAATATTTTGTTCCAGCTGTCATATTGATAGCAATATCTGCAGGACTTGTATGGTATTTTGAAGGGGTTATAGGTGTTACTTTTCTTGCATTTGTTTCTGCCATAATCATTACCATTGTCCTTGTGCTCTTGGT
>JBAVTY010000742.1:0-2101 GCA_049696495.1 Candidatus Nitrosopolaris sp. | reverse complement strand
CCTGGACATCCATCATCAGAGAAGAAAACATTTATGGCTAGAGAAAAAGACTGTATATTCTGTATGGCATGTGAGAACGTATGTCCTCCCCAGTGTGTAAAAATATTCCAGAAAGGTACATAAAATATACTTTAATTTGTCTTTATTAATAAAACTTAGAACGAGAATTTCAATTTATGTTGGAATTGCAAGAAGGAACATCACACAACCCACTACGTGGCTTGTACACTAATTTCATTCAAACTGAGATGCAGGATATATGATTGTTCCAGGATATATGGCAGAAAACAGATTAATGATTGATAGATTAGCGGCCCTCTTCTCAAGATGAGATGTAGATAAAATTAAATACCATTCTGAATTTTGAGAGGGCAGAAATAGACCCAAAAAGAAGAAAAAAAACTGGTTACATCCAGGGATAGAACCGTATCATCGACGGAAATCCTTACGCCCGTCCATAGAAAGACCTCTGCAGAAGCAGAAAAACATGTAGGATTTTCAAGTGCTACCCATGAAAAAATTATACAACTTGTCGCAGAACAGCAAAAAATCACTTCTAAAAGGGGAAGTGGTATGACGAAAGTTTACGATGCGTGTCATTACTTAAACGCATATGCAGTAGCTTCTTACGTGCAAATAGATGTATGTTATTAGAGATATGTGTGTGACAGAGAAGTTTAATGTTGTCGCGACTGGTGGGACTTTTGATGAGATACATATTGGCCACTTGGCTCTGCTCTCTAAAGCATTTGAATTGGGCAAAAGAGTAGTTATAGGCGTTTCCAGTGATGAATTTGCGGATAGAGTAAAAGGGAAAGGCAAGATCACTCATAGTTACCAACAAAGGGTTGCCAGCCTTCGACTGGTAATTCAAAAGAATTTCGGAGACGTCAATTATGAGATAAGCAAGCTTAACACCTCGTACGGCCCCACAGTAATTTCCGATGAGGTGGATGCTCTCATCGCGAGTTCCGAAACTTCGAAAAGAGGTTTGGAAATAAATGAGATTCGATCTAAGAAAGGCACAAAACCTCTCACCATTGTTACTGTGGATATGATTAGGGCCGAAGACGGGAATCCTGTTTCATCATCACGCATTCGAACAGGTCAAATTGATCCTCAAGGTAAGTTATTGTAGTACTTCACAACGAGTTATTAAAGAGTGAATAAAATCTCAACATTTTTTGATTACCACGATTTTATTCTATTCCAGCTAATGATGGGTAATTCTGACTGCATAATGCTTCATGAAAAGCCGTTTACTGCATCCATGAAATTGGAATGGGTATAAGGAATCCAAAAGAAGGCCTTGACCCTGAGATCCTTGCATACTGGTATAAGCGGATCGAAGAAAGGGCGATTGAATCTGCTCCGTCCCACCTTAAGGACAAAATTCGTATTACCCAAAACAGGATTTTGTGGATGAAATTTAGAGTGGACATATCCAAAAGAGTTGTTCCCTGTGTTATGCAAGTCATAGATGAGGACATTCCGATGATGCCCTACTCGACTGGTCTCTATTTTAGAAAAGTTCAGCAAATACTAATAGAAGAAATGAACAAAGAACTCCGTTAATTAAATGTCAACTACCACCAATTGAAATCATGCTCGTTTTTCCTGCTCTTTTCGCCGTCCCCCTTGTCCAACGTCTTTCACAACTTCCTTATAGATGGCCTCGATGACTGCCTTGGTTTCTCCCTTCTCCGCTCTCTGCTTCTGTTCCTTCGTCCCGTGGTGCTTTATATAGTCTAGATCCACCAAGTTTAGCCACATTCCTCAAATTATCAAGATCAAAGCATTCCTGTATATCCTTGTTCAACAACTTGAATACTGAATTTAGCGATCTCTTTTCAGGATACATCTCTACTGGCTTAGCAATTCGTTCATTATTCTCTTGTTTCATCTCTGAAGTTTTTGAGAAAACCTCTAACCTTCTGCTGCTCTTCTTCTATTGTATATATACTACATAATCAATCTCGGCAAGTTGTAGGACGGGGCGAGAAATCATCATGATTTGTTTCCACAAGGTCATGCTTATCTGATACATATTCAACACCCCAAGATGGATGTTTCTATTTGTGTTTGTTATTACTTCGCTTCA
>JBAVTY010000741.1:0-2049 GCA_049696495.1 Candidatus Nitrosopolaris sp. | reverse complement strand
TTTTTAAAAATACAATTGATTTTCACAGTGAGTTGTTACATGCTATGAACCTTGATAACAGCTTACGACCAATGTGTTCAACTGTTCTTAACTGCGAGGTAAATAAGTCGTTATTATTATTTACCTTTAAATTTTTCATTGATTTTAATCTCCAGTCTGTTTATGCGTCTACTAATGGTACTATAATGTGGTGTGTTTGGTACTTTATTTGCATGAGCTATGACCACACCCTGTGTTTGTCTATATGGTAGATGGAAATATGCTCTCATGTAACCTAGAAGCTGGATAAATGAATCTGGGTAGCAGTAAGGTTCGCCAATCTTACCAAGATTCATTTGAAATAATTCTTCATCCCATCTGTCAAGCACATCAAAATCCAAGAGTACTTGACCACGTCTAACTAGTGATTCATTATATGAAGGCCAGTCGCTCATACCAGAATAATTGTTAGTAGCAAGCTAAATACCGAGTGGTCAAATGAGTATCACATAGGACATAATTAATCGTGCAACAAGGCATGTTATTACACTCCAAGACTAGAGTGTCAACTATGTTAGGAAGCTAAAATGTCAACCATGTATGGAAGCAGCACAACTAACGATAATGCTCAATACAGAACAAACTCAGGCAATTATGACTATACCAAGCAATAGGGACTACTTAAAATTCAATGTTGTGAATGAGAATCAAAAATTGAAATTTTCGTACGGTGTGGGTACTATTATCCCTCAACATAGGCCTGTCAGAGCAAGCTTCGACAGCCTATTAGATTTCTTCTGTAAATTGGAATATCTTCTCGGCATTGGTCTCATTAAATGTGAAGAACTATCTTATTTCAAAAACTATATTGACAGAGCCGCAAACAATGATTCAATAGTCAATTATACTTTAATGTACGAATTTCCATTGAACAGCAAACTTAATAGAAATACTATCGATTAATGCTACATAAATTCTATATAGTAATATAGTAGCTTCTAGCACAATAGATATAGACATAGCTTCAGTTCCTTTTCTTGTTGTGATATGCCATTAACATCGGATCAACTATGTCCATTGTACCGGTGCAAAAACTAGTCCATGTTCAGTATCTGGTCTTCACTTACCGACATACTCTGTAATCGGAACAAGGCCATGATTGCTTGTTGTTTGTTTCCCATAAACGCGTTTCACTAGACCGATCGCTCGGTTATCGTAGTCTTGTTGTTCCGGTAAAGAAAGAATTGTTCTGATGACTTTTGCGGCATGCATTTCATTCTTGAAACCTCTATATCATATACTTGCACAAAGATGATGGGTCTCTGTTACAAATGGTAAAGATCAGTATTCAGGCGGCTCATGAACAGGTCAATCCTAGGGATTTGCTAAATGACGTTATAAGTATGGATCAGAATGGAATTGAAAGATGTTGGACTAGTGATCATTATATGCCATGGTGGGACACAGGGGCATCCGGTGGTGCTGCATGGCCTTGGCTAGGGGCTGCCCTAGCTAAGACAACCAATATAGTAATAGGTACTGGAGTAACAGCTCCGATATTGCGATATCATCCTGCAATTGTTGCTCAAGTATTTGCTACACTTGGCTTTATGTTTCCAAATAGAGTATTTCTAGGAATTGGAAGAGGAGAAGCTCTTAATGAAGTAACATCCGGTCAACATTGGCCTTCCAATGCGGAAAGATTTGCAAGATTGAAAGAATCAATTCAGTTAATCAAGAAGCTATGGACTGAAGAGTGGGTTGATTTTAAAGGAATTTATTATCGCGTAAAGGATTCTAAACTCTATACTAAACCTCCAAAACCTATTCCTCTTTACATTTCAGGACTTGGCGAACGAACTGCTAGACTTGCTGGCGAAGAAGGAGATGGATTTGTTACCAATGAACTGAATATTGAAGTAATAAGAAATAAATTGTTACCGGCAGTGGAGAAAGGTGCTAGAGAATCAGAAAAAGATTATGATTCTCTGGATAAAATACTATTCATTCCAACATCATATGATGAAGATAAACAAAAAGCACTCGAATCAATTAGATTCTGGAGGGGTG
>JBAVTY010000740.1:0-2275 GCA_049696495.1 Candidatus Nitrosopolaris sp. | reverse complement strand
CTATATGCTGCCATAAGCTGAATACATGAAGAAACAGTGGTATTCTTGAATTTCTTAAAACAGGATATATTATATACGCCAGTCTAACGTACTTAGATTCCTTCAATATCCATTGTGTTAAGTGCTTTTAGAAAGCTTTGACTGAATCTATCAAAAGCATGATTTCTACAAAGCCTGTATATTCAGAAGATGTAGAGCGCGTCGATTTTATTGCATTTATTCTACTATTGTTCCCGTTATTACTTATCCTTTGATTCTTAATGGCAATTATTGAATTTACCGGTTTTTAATGGTGTCATAGACCATTCCATACAACTGATATATATGATTAAGGTCACTGATAAAGTATGTCAACAAAAAAGGAAGCAGAAAGATCGTCCGCTGAATATGATGCTAAAAGAGAATTAAGAACAGGATTGTCGGAGCAAAATCATGCCGTCGATAGAGCATTAGATGAAACCAGAAATGATATCAGAAGAACAGTAGACGAAGCTAAGAGAGAGATTCCACGTAACACACAAGCGATCAATGATTATCAAGAGCATACTTTGCAAGCAACCAGAGAAATTGCAGATAGCTACCTAGAATCTCAAAAGGAGATTATTCAATCATTTCAGTCGACATGGGTTCCGTATATTGAGAATACGTATGGCGCATTTTGGAATAATTGGGTGTCTCCAAGAAGAGTATCTGAGATCTATGCGAGAACAGTAAGCAACTTTGCAGATAACGTGATGGCTACAACTAGAATAGCAAACAATACACTATTTGCAAATATCGATGCATACAAAGCATTTGTTCAGCGTGAAAAAGATGACGTAAAAGAATTTTCGAGAATAGCTGCTAATACCGCAAGAACATTCGAACAAACGTCAAGAGATGTTGCTAGAGTATGATATTGGCAGAAGCCCGTACTAATAATAATGAGAAATGTTATTAAAATATCAAGAAATTGTACCTATGCCATTAGGCTTACAGCCATCCCAATGGTTTTGCTTCTTATAGTATCCGTCGTCCAATCTGTGGAGCTGGCCCATGCACAGAATGCTACATCAAATGCGACGGTAGGAAATGCGGCTAAGACTACTATAAGTTCAGCTGGCAACAAAACGATCATAATAACACCCTCAATTCCAGCTAAGAGTACTAGTCCTGCTTACAATAGAACAGGATTCAATAATCTGTATGTTCTTAGAATAAATGGAAAGATTTTCCCAATCAAATACAGTATCACCGGTGGCAAGGTTGTTGGGTTACTAGCAGATAAAGATAGAACTACCCTGGTTCTGGTCCTTGACCCAAGTGCAAAAGGCGGAAACATGACTATTGAATTACCAAGACATGTAATGGATTCCAAGGGAGCTTCGAATGCTGATACAAAATATCAAATAAAGATAGATGGTAAGGGAGTAGATTACAAGAAGGTAGCAAACAATGCCGATGTAAGGATATTGTCTATTGACTTTAGCAAAGACAATCGACTTGTGGAAATAATAGGCACTCAATTGACACAGTAGTAGTGATCTTTTATAGGATTGTAGACGGAGGGGCATTAGACAGCCTCATCGACTGGTGCCTATCAATTTAAGACACTACACCTGACGATTGCTATACTTAACTTTTCTCTTTTTTCATTATCATGCGAATCTTCGATGTTGCTGTAATTTTCAACACCGAATGGTTTCATGAAAGTCTTAGTTTGGTTATAATGTTATAATAAGTTGTGCTATATGATCATAAAGAGTTCTAGATAAATGCGCCATCACAAGAATTTAGCGCCATCAATAAAAGAAGGAATTGTCATGGAGGGAAGAGAAAGTGAATCATCAGATTATGGAATATTTATCTACTGACTTATAGATTGGAAGATAATGTATCCTGGGGATGTGTTAAGTTAACGTATGTCAATTACGATTTTAACAATCTAAATCTGATCTAATCGTATGTTGTAGGGGCATTTGATGTCACTGTCACTTACGTTCTCTGAAATCATAAATGTTCAGCTATTGTTTCTGCCTGCCAGATTGATGTTAATTCTATTATATATTTTACAGAAATGATTTTGTTTTACCAAACATTAGCCTAGGTGTTGCGTTTACACAGATAGGTAACAATTTTGTTTACCTACATGGGTTACACTTTTCTGCCTCTTTTTTGTATATGTATCAGATTTAATTAATCTTTGCAGAAACATTTCTGATGGCGTTAGTCCATTTATTCCGCCATGTTCCCTGGCCTCGTTGTATGCCTTGACAAACAGGTCATATCTTACCTT
>JBAVTY010000739.1:0-11401 GCA_049696495.1 Candidatus Nitrosopolaris sp. | reverse complement strand
CAGGAATTCAAAATGGGAGAATTACCACAGGTGACAATAGAAGCCAAACAATAATGGTATTGCGGCTACATAAAAAACAACGTGGAGACATAGTCAACAAATTATTACCTAGACAGTGTTACAATTTTAGCCCTTGTATTTTTGCTTATATAGAGTTAAACAAGAATTACAGCAGAGTCTTTACTAGACGAGTTTATGCTCTGATTTTTGCTACTAATTCGTCTTTTGGTAAAATCCTCCCGTTGTTATAACAAATACACTACAATCGAATAGACGTTATGCTCCTAATATTGGTTTATAATCTTCTTATTTCACTGATTCATATTATAGAACAATGGATACGAAGAGAAGTATATCTCTGAGTACAGTAGCATTCGCAGCAATAGCATTACTGTTTGCCTCAGATCCTATACTTGGAAACCAACAAACACTTGCAGCCAACATGTGCGGAAGCGGCTTGGGCTGCGGCGGCTACCTCTACGGCTTACGCCACTACTTCTTCCACCACTTCCATCCCTACTACGGCGGCTACGACTGCTACGGCGGCTACCAGCTTCCAGGCGGCCACCAGCTGCCATTCCCGTAATCCTGGAAATCGATTCTCTATTATCCGGATCTATATCTATTGTGCTAATCGAATATCACTCCAACTACTGTCCTTCTTTTCCTCTGTCCAATTTAATCAGATATTGTAACAGAAAGTTAATTCAATCTGTTTGCTGGTTCTCTCTACTTTACAATAACTTTGCCAACCATATTAGCATGAATTTGACAGCTACTTTTTTGAAGGTATGTTAGTCAGTATGACAACGGGTATAGTCATAAACCATTCCAGCATACAGCTGTATGTATACCAAGTTGCTGCTGAATGGTATTCAGCCGCGATCCAAATTACAGAATTACCTGAAGGGTAAATAGCTGCTGCAAAGTAATCGCCATATCTATGAGATAATTCATCTGCTGTTCCTAATTTTAAGAACTGTGGCTCATAGATTGAGTAGTGGCAGCTAATCGTGTTGTGACAAAAATACTGGAGTTGCTGGGCCGATATTACTTTTTAGCAATCCCTCTTTATCCAGCGTACATGATCTCTCTTCATCTTATGATATACCTAAATTTGTTGATCCTAGTGCTAGTGGATTAGTTAATGCACCTCAATAATTTCCTTAGAAGGTTGGACGATAGTATTCACTGCGAAGCGACACCATTATCGATCATTAGCATGGCCTAGCATGTACTGAATAGTCGCAACGTGGTCTTTGTGACTGGTTACAGATTTAGAAAGCAAATTGCATTTAATCTTTGACTGCTTGCAAACGAACCAATGAGTACATTTTTTGCAATAATGAATATGGTCGAAATCATAGTCCAGAGTTGATTTTGGATTCAGTACCTTAATCTCTTAGCGCCTCCTAAACAGTTCATTGTTTAGTCATAGAGTCAGTTATTTGGATTTATCTATTTGGAATACTAGAAGAGGAGTCTGTAATTGATACTAGAGGCGGAAAGCTTTTTGTTCCTAGTCAATCCTTATTCTAACAACTAGGTATATTTGACACGTTCGTGTTCGTCGAGCAAACACTGGATTAACGAGCCCAGTAATATTGAATTCTTGCCCTAATTATCATCTTTTATTGTCTTTTGACACCTTCTCTGCAAAGCAATACTATATCTATACCCAACGAAGCATCCTCACTAAACGGCTACATGCCATTCCAAGATTCCACACCTACTGCGACTTTTCAACTATTTTTTACATTGATATAGTCAATAGGGGCGATTTCTTCCATTTTATTCTGCAACTGCAATAACCGTGTACCTTTCTGTGTTATTTTGTAACAGCGCTTTCCTATTTCGTAATCTATTAGGCCATTTTCTTGCAAAGTTCCCAAGTATTCCTTCAATTGATTGAAAGAAAGATATGATTTGTACATTAGCCTCGTCCTACTAGTTCCTTCAGTTGCCTTCGCACCTTCTAGAATCGATCTTACTATTTCGCTTCTACTTCTGTATTTCATATACTAAGAGATGAAATTGAAACCTAGTATTTACGAGAAACCATACTTAATACTAAAGTTTATGTCGATTTCTATTGCAAGATATCATGTAGTTGTTTAATCATTCGTAACTATTTGTCTGTACAAGAGTGCATAGTCTTCTCTTTTTATTTTTTAATTGTCATAAAGTTAATAATAAATCCGTAGCGATGTCGATCATTGAAAGCCATGTATACTAAGAAAGTGGCATCCAGAGATGGAAGATCTAAAGAAAAAAAAGAAAGCATGAATATACATGAATCAGAGCACATAGAAATGTATCTAAAAGCATTATGATATATTGTCGAAAAAGGCAAAGAACCAAAAATAAGCTCTATTGCCAAACTACTAAACATTAGGCAAACATCTGTCATAGAAATGCTTCGCAAGCTAAATGAAATCAATTTAGTGAAAATCACACCTCAAGGCAGTAACGTTGGAAGACAAATGATTCGTAATATGAGAAGCAGTATAGTGAAAATGACACCTCAAGGCAGTAACGTTGGAAGACAAATGATTCGTAATATAAGATTGCTAGAAGTAATGATGAAATATGCACTTAAGATCATGAGGAAATAGTTTGTGGCATAGAACATCGTATGAATAACGAATTTACTGATGCTTCATGCACATTATTAAGGCCACATAGTAATAGCATTCCTAGGGGAAATTGTTGTAGCAGAATAGTTAGATGAATCCAAGGATTAGTCTCACATTTTTGAGCTGGAATGTCTTAGTAAAATGTAGCTACCTCAAGATGGCAATATCGCTAGAGGGTTAATTGGATTCGCCGCAATTAACAAAAGTGCTAGACTGCGTAAATTTAAAAGCCAAGTGATGATAAGTATCCACTAATGGCTACTCTAGTAGAGGGAGAAAAGAAGACTGCTGGAAGAAACTTCTTAGGCGGTCTTATTGAGGGAATAAATTATCCTGAAGGAAGAATCATACCATTAAAGGAGTTGTTGGATTGGAACGACGTAATAATCGTGGACAGAAAGTATTTTTTGAAAAATAAAAAGCTAATTGAGGCATGGGCCTCGAAAAAATTCTGACAAGCATATATTTCTGTGATGCTTCCTTTTAATTTTTGTAATAATTGATTTGTTGCCTTAACTACTCGTGGTATAGGATGTAAAGTCGATTCAAATTGAGTGCATAGCGATTGGGCTTAAGAATTCCGTCCCAAATCTACAGGACCAGGTGTAATGAATAAGCATTACACGATTTTGTCGCTCAAGGTAGCAGCTTGAAGATATAAGGATTTTCCAAGGCCTACTCTGCGAGCGGATGTTTTTGCCGGCAATTCGAAGCTACTGGAAGTGCCTGAATGGAATAGTAGAAAGGCCAGGACATCCAACAAGCCCCGACAAGCTCTTGCATCAGCCTCGAGTACGCAGTTATTAGCGATTCTATTCACTACAGTTCTTAGCAGTATCCCGTACAGTCAAATTAGAAAATGCATCGACCGTTTTGTCACACGTTGTTAATCGCAACCCATTTTGCTTGCTTGTTATTTATAGCTATTTTTCTATCTTTCTACTAACAATATGAATGTGGACAAATCTTCAGAAAATAGAATGAATATCTATAAAATATGCTTCATACAATACTCTCTACAAATGAACAAATTCGGATTATATACTGATAAATCAACTACCGCGATTCCATTTGAAAATCATTTAGAAGGGTTAGAAAAACAAACAGAGACTTTATTACTTAATTTAAGAAAATTTGTAAAATCGCTAGGCACTAGTATTATTGAAGAAGTTAGACCACATAGAATAGTTTATGCCAAATCTCTCACCTTTAGAACTTTTTTAGATATACAACCAAGCACTCAGTCATTATTGATTTCTCTAAGAAAAGGCAGAACCGAGCCTGTTATAATTTACACAGTTAAAAATATGGAAGAATTAGAAGAAATCAAACACCAGATCGCAGAAGTACATAAAATAATTAAATAACTATTAGAAAGGGTTCTTTAATCAAAATTTAATTAGATCGAAAAGGATTATACTTTGATGGAAGCAAGAATTCACGTGAAGAGTTACTTGAGGCGCAAATCTTATGTCGCGTCCAGTAATTTTATTGTCTCCCGAAGCGTATTATATATATATGTTCCGGAAGGAACAATTTTGTTAGGTAACTCACCAACAAATTAATGATTATTAGATCGTTAGGTAACTGAAGTAAATTAATGATTATATATACAATTTTGTTAGACAATAGACAATAGCTAATGAATTAAAATTAGTATGGCTATATGCGGCTGCCGATGTATCAAATGTAAGAATCAACATCTGGAAAGCTTTCGGTTTATTGCCAGTGACGGATTCGATGACATGCATCATACATGCCTTTCATGCAACACACACTTTAGTCACGTTGACGGGGAAACATACAATAGCTGCCACACGTGCAATTATTTTCAATCCTGAGAATACTTTCATTTTTAAGTTTCAATATCTATCATTCATTACTTCCAAAGCTCTTTCTTTTTCTCCCCCATTATGACAGGGTTTGCAACAGGACTTTGTCTGCATCAAATTAGTCTGAGCAAAAGGAGTCATCGGTGTTATCACGAATACAATCTGTAACAATCAGATTTATATCCTGAAATTTTGCCTTACCTTGTGGGATTTTTCTTACTGATTGCATAGCTTTTATCCACTTTTCAATTTGGTCTCTGTGATCTTGGCATACCACGGCAATCATATACTCTTCCCCATTATCAGTCACCGAGATAATGTATGAAGGTGGCAACTGGCAATCAAGATGTTTATCTCTAAATGAGCATCTCGTAGGTAATGTCATACTAAAGTCATTGTTACGATCTAATATATCAGTTGCATACAGCAGCAGCTCCAAAAGAGATTGTATGTCTATGAAGAATAAAAACCGTAACCTCATGTTGTCAAAATTTGTCACATGACGTTAGGTTAGATTTGAGCCCAATGTAGCAGTATTCGAACTAAATGGACTGCAATTTAAATCTAAGCTATTGATGAGTGAAATTAGCAAATGCGATTGGCGCAAATACTCCTCGTAAAGCCAGGGAAAATAGCGAGAATGAAACTAGAAGATTAGAGTACTAAGAAAATGTTGAAGGTGAGGTGGCTCGCCTCTCTAGTCAAATGTCTGAATTACAATACAAACTTTTTGCAGGTAAAAACCAATCTCTTCTTATTATACTTCAGAGAGTTGATGCTTCGGGTAAAGACGGAACAATTCGTCATGTAATGGGAGCATTAAATCCTCAAAATTGCTACGTAAAGTCATTTAAAGTTCCAACCCAAGAAGATGCTACGCATGATTATCTGTGGCGGATTCATATGACAATTCCCCAGAAAGGTCAAATTGCCATTTTTAATCGCTCTCATTACGAGGATATTATTCAAGTTTCCGTTCATAAATTAGTTCCAAAGAATGAAATACTTTCACGATACAGACAAATCAACGATTTTGAGAGATATCCTTAGAGAATTGCGTAGTCATACTAAAATTCTTTTTGAATATCAGTAAAGGTGAACAGAAGAAAAGGCTTCAAGAGAGAATCGAAGATCCGACAAAGCACTGGAAGATATCTGAAAGTGATCTCCCAGTTCTGTTCTGAGTAGGTGTAGTACTTCGTGGGCGCCATGGTATGTTGCTTGCCTGCAAATTTAAAATGGTGCTGAAACATCAATTATCGGTACTACTACTTTCCATACTATTATCCTCATCATTATTTAAACTTCAATCTTTGCTAAATACATCAACATCAGATTTTGCTATAGACCTTGGTATTGTTCAATTTAAATGCGATGTGTTAAACAAAACACATCTCATGCTATGAACAAGGACTCTATTTCAGAAAGTCGAAGTGCTTGTAAAAGGTTTTATTGATTTTATGTATTATTTTATGTATTTTGCAAACCGTAAAGTGCCGCTTCAAGTGAAAGGAAGACCAACATATGTTATTTCCAACATATTGGTATGAGCATTTCAGGACACATGATTGCCAGAGAATAGAATTAGATGAGCAACAGTCCCGTCACATTAGATTTCAATTCATTCTATGAGAGTGATTATATTGATCATATAAGATTAGCCATAATTTTTTACCATCCGTTACCTGTTCTTTTTGCTCGTTAGTAATTGACTGGTTACCGGATACCACTCTCCTAATCATTTAATCGCGATAGTATTCTAGTATCCGTGTATTAGCATTGCTTTCCCTATCATTCTTCCGGCTGTCTCGATATCTTGTGAAATCCATAGGAGTAATAATGCCCACAGGTTTATCTGCATCTTCTTTATCGACGACGAGTAGATGCCTTATCTTATTCTCAATAAGCAAATCAGCTGCGGCTTCTGGCGATGAATCAGATCTAATAGTAATAAGCGGAAAAGAAAGAACAGCTGCGTTCTTTACACTACTAATTGTTACATTATCATGAATGCATACCTTCCTAACTATGTCACGTTCAGTTATCAGACCTAAGGGTTTATCTCTGTCATCGATAACGACTAGTGAGCTAATATCCTTATCTTTCATTTTCTTTGCTGCTTCTTGAACAGAAGAAGATGCACTTATTGTCTCTATTCTTCTCGTCATAAAATCACTAATCGTTGCTGTACTCATAGTACGTACATCTATCTATTTGCTTTTAAAGATAGCCAAAAGAGATTAGAAGGAAATGGTAATTATTGATTACAATAAAGATAAAGTATACAAAGTGGTTAGCTTCTAAGTGATAGTATCTCTGCTTCCATGCTTCACATACATTTCATCAAATTTGGCAACTTTCTCCGTTATCAGATTCCCGTTATTATCATATAATTTGATAAAATTAGCACGCATTGACAAGTGCCTTTTGAATCGAAGAAACGTATGCTGTAACTTTGTCTACCGTCAGAAGATCTTGCTTCCTTTATAAACCGAGCCTCTACAAGAGATGAATGTACCATGCTCTATCCTCATCGCCTATAGTTGCCCAGTTATCTTTAATTCTAAATGGCAATCCCGTCTCTACCTTTACTTCAGCTATGCCACTTCCACTGTTAACTGATAGTAATATGTCTCGTTGCGATAGAATATTTGAAATCAGCTCAAGAGATACGTCATATCTTGGGTTGTGCTCCATAGTATATCAAGACACAATCACTAAACTATGTATAATCTTTTATTTCCAATACACATTCTAGTTTTTATAACTGGCAAGCAATCAACCATAATCCATATCCTAAATCTTTACATAGTCAATTAATTAAGAAACCTTTAGTTGGTCTTAAACAAACACTTGAATGTCATTATCTCATAGCAGCCAGGACATTCAGTCTGTTACTAGCATTACTAATATTCGGCTGTCGATTTTTCTGAACGCTTGGCTACAACGTGGTATTTTTATTTAACGAAATTAATACTATATATGAGAGAAAATATTATGCTCTAGTTAGTATCATATGTTTCACTTTTGTGCTTGACGCTGCAAACGACCGTGATTAATATGGAGATGTTTTGTTAAGAAAAATGGTTAAGTCTGGATATGCCCGTCGAGGAAACATAAAGTGAGGAATATGTCTGAAGTAATTGAACAAAACACAGACAGAAAAATGCCAAAAACTATCTTAGATTTGAACGATCTTATGTATTATGGTAAGAAAGTATTGATGAGAGTTGATTTCAATGTAAGTATCAATAACAATGGTATAATTGGCGAAGACTACAGAATTAGAATGACCATTCCAACTATAGAGTATCTTACCAAACGAGGAGCCAAGATGATATTAATGTCTCATTTGGGTAGACCAGCTTCAGCTGAGGATAGTCGTTACTCATTAGCACCGGTAGCAAGGAGATTGTCAGAAATCATGTCAGTAAATAAGGTTAGATTTGCTCCTGATTGTATTGGACCATGTGTTCAAAAAGAGATAGATGAAATGAACATGGGTGACACCCTATTATTAGAAAATCTTCGGTTCCATAAGGAAGAAGAGAAAAATGATGCGGATTTTGCTAAAAAGCTTGCTTCATTAGCAGACATTTATGTGAATGATGCATTTAGCACATCTCATAGAAAACATTCCTCAATCTATGGAACACCAAAACTATTTGATATCAAAGTGGCTGGACTAAATCTCAAAAAAGAAATTGAATATCTTTCAATGATAAAGGACAATCCGCCAAAACCCTTCACTCTTGTCATAGGAGGTGTGAAAATAACAGATAAAATTGGTGCTCTGGAAAATTTATTCCCAAAAGCAGACAATCTTCTCGTAGGTGGCGCTACTGCATATACATTTCTTAAAGCAAATGGTGTCAAAACAGGTAATTCCCCAATTGATCATGAACATCTTTCTTGGGTATCAAAAGCACTTTCAAAATATAGTGAAAAGATAAGTCTTCCAACAGATCATATAGTATCCTCTTCTCAGCAGGTTTCTACTTCTGCTAGTCTAATCAAGGGCGACATACCAGATGGTATGGTTGGTTTTGATATTGGAATTGAAACTTCACAACTTTATTCTAGCCAAATTAGTGCAAAGAGATCAGGAACTATATTTTGGAATGGACCCATGGGGCTTTTTGAAATAGGGCTTTTCTCAAATGGTACCATAAATATTGCAAAAAGTATGGCACTATCTTACTGGAGAGGTTCAAAAACACTGATAGGTGGGGGAGATACATTAGAAGCAATTAAAAGAGCTGGAGTATCTGAAGGTGAAGTTAGTCATGTGTCAACTGGTGGTGGCGCTTCTCTCAGGTTCCTTGCAGGAAATCAGATGCCGGGAATTGAAGTATTAGATAAAAATTGAACCACCTAAACTACATCATAGCACATGTGTTAGCCGACAAAAGGGGAAAATCTGAAATTATGTTCTTATAAAAGAGCTCACAAATAACCGAGAGTCTTGTTCAGGCGTACCCATGTACAGTTTTCATTTTGAACCTCTTGTAAAAATGCAGCCTCCGTATCTAACCTTTGTTCACGAATCATAGAACTTGCATAACTAAATGGAAAAGGAATATCCGATTCATAATATATTTCAGCATTTTGTATCGATCCCATTGGCGGGTTCATTTTCATATTAATAATATGGAATCCAGCAAACTCCATATGTTGGCGGATTTTCTCTTGATCGAGTATCTTTTCTGTTTGATTAAAAACTATTAACATTCTATACTGTTTAGTCATGATCATTTGGTTCAGTCAAAGATCGCATGACGAAGATAGCAAATTTCGTCAAAGTCAGAGTATAACGACATTATCCCATAGCAGCGAGGACGTTCAGTCTTTCCTTCGATCACTTCCTCTTTCGTTTCAATAATATGCTGATTGCCTTCGTCTTCTCCCTGTTTATCTCTGCTTTCAGACATAGAAGAGTGTGTAATTATAGTTTGTAATATAGAGTGAAATACCAGTGTGGGAGGGAGGGCTATGCCTTTTGAAATTCGAATATTAAAAGCAAGCAATGTTCCCCGCATTCAAAGTGGATGCGAATTAGGAGATCGTATATTCTCGCAAACTAGTAAGTTGGTAGCACATACTTTAGAAATACTATCGAAGAATATAGTTTCCTCTGGATTTGGACAAACAATATTAGAATCATTGAGTTGAATATCATGAGCTTATTTGTTGTCTGACACAAGAATCAAATATTTTTCATAGTTCGCAGATTCTTTTTCATCACTTCACATATACGAATTGGACAAAACGACAATATCAATTAGAGCAAATAATGTTATGGGAAATGGTATAGTTGAAACCTGATTCTACCTCTTCTGTAAATAACAAGGCTCTCAAACCGTTGAAAACATTCTTCCAAGGATTATTTACAAACATTTTAAAAAATTGGAGCTGATTTGTAATTCAATATCTATAAATATACATTAGCCTTAAGGGAAAGCTCTGAAGTCGCTGGAATGAGGACATCTGGAGATTTTATTAGCCCGAAATGGCTAAGAATTTTCCAAGTTGTTGTCGGACTTATTTGTATCGCTTTATCCATATCTATCATGTTTGGATCATTTAAGCTTGGCGCTTACTCTCTCATTTTCCTAGCTTCTATAGCGTTCATCATAATTGGAATCGAAAGAATAACTGTCGGAATAAGATCAACTTCTCTTAAGAGATCATCTAGGCTCATTAGCATAGGAATAGGAGTGGGAATCGTCGTTTACTTTGGTTCAGGGTATTTTTTCCCAGACTTTGTTAGTAAATTATACGTACTGATTCTTGGTTTTGGCCTTTTAGCTACTGGCGCATTAAGAATTATCGATGGTATAAAGAATAGTACTTACGAGAGAACTTCGAAGCTGTTAACCCTAGGTACAGGCGTCATATGCGTTGCAGTGGCACTACTTGTATTCATGCATCCCAAGTTTGGTTTCATTTTGTTGTTGCTAATTGTTTCTATAGTCCTTTTGATTACCGGTATACAGATTGCGTTTGTAGGAATGACAGGAAAAAAGATACGCATGAATCATTGACACAGGCGGAGTGTATGCCTTCAATTCCGTTTGATGAGATGACGTCTTTGAAAGTTGAATTTACAATCTCCAGGGGACTCATTTTCAGACGAATGGACCGCAGTCTGAGAGTAGATTGATTATAGCCAGCAAATAGAGAATTCCTTAGATATCGCTTGCTTAGCAAACTACCAGCAAATTGTCTAAACCTATCTGCGACCAAGTGAAGACAATGGCCTATCCTTTATAATCGCCAAATTACCAGCAAATTGTCTAAACCTATCTGCGACGGTGAGTTTAGGCCTGACACACTATGCGAGTGACTAACTGGTATCCATATTATTGTAATTTTATACTATCCTGCGTTGAGAACGCCGATTCTCTTAATTCAATTACGTTTTTATTACTTCTGTGTATGAAGCAAAAAACCGCACTGTTCACAGAAATAATATAGGCCGTTAAAATCAGAACATAACGCCATAGTATCGTAGCAACGTGGGCATTCCATTTGAAATTCTAGGTCTATCTTCCTATTGTAGCTATTTTGTTCCCTGCAATTTTGTAAATGAGTTGGAGTGTTGATTTCAGTTAGCAGCCCTTTACTTTTTACCATCCTTTTGCTCGACATTGGTCTATTCCTTGATGA
This sequence comes from Candidatus Nitrosopolaris sp., assembly GCA_049696495.1. Classification (GTDB taxonomy): domain Archaea; phylum Thermoproteota; class Nitrososphaeria; order Nitrososphaerales; family Nitrososphaeraceae; genus Nitrosopolaris. The sequence continues at coordinate 264 of JBAVTY010000739.1, read as the reverse complement.
AACTGATGGGAGCTACTTCATGCATTTCGTTCTGTAAGTGCAATACTCTCATACCTTTATCTGTTGTTCTATATGTCTGACCCCCTTCGTATTCTATCAAACCGTTTTCAACTAGGAGTGTTAAGTACTCTCTTAGCTGATTAAAAGACAGATATGCTTTGTACATTAATTTTGTTTTGGTAGCTCCTCCTCCATTTGCTGCATCTAAAAGTAGCCCGACTATGTCGCTTCTGCTTCTGTATTTCATATTTCAATATCGTGACT
>JBAVTY010000738.1:0-2134 GCA_049696495.1 Candidatus Nitrosopolaris sp. | reverse complement strand
ATGTCCATTCTGAATAATCTTTTTGTCCTTTAGGACCGATACCAGTAGCATTTTGGTATGGTTTTATTCCGTTTACTATAACAGAAACATCGCAATTAGAGGTAGATCTACCTCTTGCTGATATGCCCGAAACTACAAGGTTTTTACCAACCGGAACGTCTTGACCTCTTATAGGTGATGTTATTCGCACGGCAGGAAGCTTTGTTTTACCTTTAAATGAACCCTTACTCACGGTTCTTTCTATGTAATTTTTTGACATGAGCCGGTAATTAGTTGTGAGGTTGTTAAAACATTAAGAGCAATATCTTTACCAATCTTCTTTTTCCGACTTGGCTTCTTTCCTGGTTGAACTCAATATTCTCAACTCCCATCGGCTCAGTGTATCATTCTCTGCCATTGCTGATGAGTATATGGTAGACAAAGGCTATTTTGTTTTGTTCTAGGTAAACGCTGCGAATCGTGTCTTTCCGTCTGCAATAGATAACCAACCCAAGTAAGCTGATCAGTTATCGTATCTGCAGATGGTTCCGTCTGCAATAGATAACCAACCCAAGTAAGCTGATCGTTCAGTTATCGTATCTGCAGATCGTTCCGTCTGCAATAGATAAGTCATCGTATGAACTTTTGTCCAAGTTATAGCGATCCGCAAGAGGATGAGGCACGAGGCCACATTTAGTAAAAATTCGTATGTAACGTAATTCATATACACTTTTAAGTGGATTATCATACCACGTAGTACAATCTATGGATATGCACAATGAGTCAATGAGAAATGTTATTAAAATATCAAGAAATTGCACCTATGCCGTCAGGCTTACAGCCATCCCAATAGTTTTGCTTCTTATAGTATCCGTCGTCCAATCTGTTGAGCTAGCCCATGCACAGAATTCTACAACATCAAATGCGACGGCAGGAAATGCGGCTAAGACTACTATAAGTTCAGCTGGCAACAAGACGATCGTAATATCACCCACGGTTCCAGCTAAGAGTACTAGTCCTGTTTACAACAGAACAGGATTCAATAATCTGTATGTTCTTGCAATAAACGGAAAGACATTCCCAATAAAATATAGTATCGCCGGGGGCAAAGTTGTTGGGTTACTAGCAGATAAAGATAGAACTACCCTGGTTCTGGTCCTTGACCCAAGTGCAAAAGGCGGAAATATGACTATTGAATTACCCAGACATGTAATGGACTCCAAAGGAGCTTCGAATGCTGACACAAAATATCTTATGAAGATAGATGGTAAGGGAGTAGATTACAAGGAGGTAGCAAACAATGCTGATGCAAGGATATTATCTATTAACTTTAGCAAAGACAATCGACTTGTGGAAATAATAGGTACTCAATTGACACAGTAGTAGTGATCTTTTATAGGACTGTAGGACGGAGTGGCATTAGACAGCGTCATCTACTGGTGCCTATTCAATTTAAGTCACTACACCAGGTCGATTTCTATACACTACCCTGCGCTCATTTATTTCAAAATCGATGTTGCTGAAATTTCGACAGCCCGATTGGTTTCATGAAGGTCTTACATCTGGTTACAATAGTGATGATAAGTTTCTTGATGAGGTGAAATCGAGCTTACATAGAAGAAATTCAACAACCAGAGACTGATCATTATCAAGAGTTCTTGCTTTCCGAATCATCTGAATGAGTTGACTTATCCTGTTTGACAGCACTACTTCCTGCTTCTACCATTTGCTTTTCTACACCACCTACTTGGGATGCTGCCTTGCTAACAATATTTTCTTTTTGGTCTTCTTTTTTCTTCTTGTTTTTTTCTTCTTGGCTTGATTCAGAATGCTTCCGTACTTCCTTCGTTTTTGGGTGTATCCCATATGGTACCAACTTATATTCCCCGTTGTTGATCTCAACATACCATCCAGAACATGATCTGTCTTGACCATATTCTTCCTCAAACCATTTGGGAACCAACATATCGGCGATCCACGCCCCAGTATTGACTACGCTGTTCTCAATATCGATGTAGGTAGGTCCGTTATGAGTATGTCCGAAAATCAGGATATCATTTAATTGCATTCCCAATAGTGGATACCTAGCTTTTGACTTTGCAAATTTATCTATTGCATCCATTCCTTGTCGCTGTTCTGCTGTCTGCAGGAAATC
>JBAVTY010000737.1:0-12646 GCA_049696495.1 Candidatus Nitrosopolaris sp. | reverse complement strand
TGTAATAAGTTCAACACCGGCCACGGCTAAACACAACGATGAGTCTTATGGAACTCATATAAATATTCCTATACATCCTATTCCCATCTGAACGAGATTTTTAATCAGTACAACGCGGGTCCGGTGGGCTTCGATCCCACGACGACTGGCTTCGGAGGCTTATGCAAACGTGATCAGCACCCTATCCTGACTGGGTCACGGACCCCAAGTCCATTTGTACAGGACGAGTTAAAACCTAACCGATCAAAAAAATAATATATTTTGTTATAAATCTAATAGAAACTTTCAACATTCTCATCGTTAACTATATTACTTATCAACTCCTTTAATTATTTTAAAAGTTATATAGTCAATAAGACAAATTATGATTTGATGTACGCGAAAATATGTGACATGGAAATGTTATCGAGTTACGTTACGGACGTTGTCGTGGGAGATGTCCTAGTAGTTCAGGCGTTAGTTAAAAATCCGCTGGACTGGCATCACTTCTACGAAAAGATTTCAGCGATAAAGAAAGGAAACCGAACAGATTTCACAGTTGTCACGAAAGAAGGTGAACGGCTTGTTGGTTCGGGAGATGTGAAGGACTTTGAGAAGTGGAATAACGATGGCAAGTTTGGGTTCAAAATCAAAATAGCCATTAAAAAACAAAAGTCATTATCTGATCGCCGCTTGAGGTTAGAGGCATCGCCTTGGAAAAAATCCGCCGAACAAGTTGATTTGCAGATCAAGGAAGCAGTGCAATAGGTTGCTAGTGATCGGAAGAATATCTGATCATTACACTTATACCTATGAAATATTAGTCGAGAACGAGTGGATATTGCAGCAGATAATGTAGAGCCTTTTCTAATATTATGGGGTGTGTGTCAGCCTGAAAGCTGTTAAGGTGTTCGCGGTGGACATTGATGGCACGCTGACAGAAAATGGTTCTGGCAGGATCCACCTAGATGGTATTGCTGCTCTCCGTTATCTAGAAGATCTCGGCTTTCGAGTAGTTTATGTCACAGGGCGCACATCGATAGAAGCGTACCTTCTTGCAGTATTTAGCGGAACAACTCGGATTGCAGTTGGGGAAAATGGCGGAGTTATAACAACAGCTCCCGATGGACACATACTTCTGGCAAATAAACAAAACTGCATGAATGGATATGAAATATTGAAGGCGAACATTGAAAATGTCCAGATGAAACCTGTTTTTAATCGACTTACGGAGGTAGTTCTGTCAAGAACCTTCGACATACGAGAAGGCAGTAAAGTCTTGGAAGAAAACAACCTAAATTTACGTCTTAGTGACAGCAAGTATGCTTATCATATAAATGAAAAAGGGGTTGATAAGGGGGTGGGACTATTGGAAGCCTTAAGGATCTTGAATTTTGATGCTCAGGAAACAGTTGCGATTGGTGATAGCGAAACAGATCTACCGTTATTTGATCTTTGTGGTTGTAGTATTGCGCTTAACCATGCTGAAGATCGCGTCAAGGCTAGGGCGACGCACGTGGTCAGAGGCGCAGAAGGGAGAGGTCTAGTGGACGCCATCGACCTTGTAGCCCTCAATTATCTACCCAACTATGCAAAATGACTTTTCGAGCGCTGTTAAATGAAATTCGTCAGGTGGTATCCATTGGTCTAACCAGTCTAGGGTATCCTCAGGAGACCTTTGATCTTTTGGAGCCACCTAGACCAGAATTTGGAGATGTGAGTTCTAATGTGGCATTTCAAATAAGCAAGAAGCTCAACAGAAAGCCATACGATATAGCCAGGGATTTTGTTGAATATTATTTAAAGCCGATTCTTGGAGAAGCGGAGAAGGCTGGCCGGCATTCGTTGATATTATCAGTCGAAACGCATCAAGCCGGGTACGTCAACTTCAGGGCAAATTATGATAACCTAGCGGCCATCACATTAAATCAAGTGCTTGAAAACCCCTCATATGGTTTCTATAATGTGGGAAATGGGTGCCATGTCCTTGTAGAACACACAAGTGTTAATCCAAACAAGGCGCTGCATGTTGGGCACTTGCGTAATGTGGTTCTCGGTGATACGATACACAGGATACTCAAGAGCACCGATCACAAAGTTACGGTCCTAAATTACATAGATGATTCTGGTTTGCAGGTAGCAGATATTGTTGTTGCATTCATGTTCGCAGGATTTCCTCTAGAACCCGGCGAAAAATCAATGAAATTTGATAAATATTGCGGTGATCATGTGTATGTAAAAATAAATGAACTGTATAAAACGGATCGCGGATTAGAAGAACGAAGAAGGTTCGTATTGAAAGAAATAGAAGACGGCAGATCCGAGCTCGCACGATTTGCATCCACAATTGTCTCAAGGGTTCTGTACGAGCAACTATTGACATGTTGGAGAATGAAAGTTCATTATGACCTGCTGAATTTCGAATCTCAAATCATTACTTCGAAATTATGGGAAAAATTGTTTATTTTGTTAAAGGACAAACGAATTTTGCATTTAGCCGATGATGGGAAGAACAAGGGATGTTGGGTGATATCAGGTGAAAATGAATCCGCGGATGAAAAAGTAATTGTAAGAAGTGATCTTACTATTACGTATATCGCAAAGGACATACCGTATGCTGCTTGGAAACTAGGGCTAGTAGATGATCCATTCTTTTATTACAAGTTTTGCGACCAATGGGATAATACTCCGCTTTGGGCCACCACGTTAGATAGTTCCAAAAGAAATAGCGAGCACCCTAAATTCAATTCTGCCGACAGGGCCATTACAATAATTGATTCGCGACAATCTAGATTACAAAGTATAATATCAGATATACTGCTTCACTTCCAACAAATAGAAACTAGATACCACCACCTTGCATATGAACCTGTAACACTGAGCTCTAAGACTGCAGGCCTACTGGGAGTAAAGATAGGAGACAGACAATCGATGCACATGTCAGGTAGAAAAGGCGTTTATGTTAACGCTGATCGTGTCTTAGAAATGGTTCACTCAAAAGCCTATGAAGAGGTTCGCGTAAGGAATCCATCATTTTCTGGAGAACAGCTATGTGAGATTGCTGAAGCAGTATCAATCTCGGCAATAAGGTACAATCTAATAAGGTATGACCTCGACAAGATCATTACTTTCGACATTGTTGATTCTCTCAGTTTAGAGGGTGATACTGGTCCGTACATTCAATATGCATACGCTAGGTCTCGAAGGCTGTTAGAAAAATCAACAGAAAAGATATCTCAACCCTCATTTTGCTTGCTGAACAAGGAACAGGAAATTGTTCTTATTAAAGCAATCGCAAAGCTAGACCTTGTTGTTGAAGATGCAGCAAGAACGCTTAACCCAAAGTCCATTGCCAGATATGTGCATATGATTGCAGCGGCTTTTAATTTGTTCTACGAAATAGTTCCAGTCCTCAAGGAACCGGATATGGAAAAACGGGTTGCCAGATTGGCGCTAGTGGAAGCCTTTTCCATAACCCTCAAAAATGCTTTCTATCTTCTAGGGATAGAGCCTCTCAACGAAATGTAGAAGGATGGTATAAAGTCGATTTAGATCGCAACAACTCCATGGTTAACGCCGACTTCGCTTTATTATGTTGATGGAGTGACATTAAATCTTTTATAGCTAGATCAAATCACAAAGGTCGCTTACTTACTTGGAGCATTTTGTAGCAAATACGTGTATGACATGAGTAATGTTTTAATTTTGGACAATTCAGGACTACATCGATGGTGGGGTGGCAGAGCGGCCATGCGTTCGCCTGCAGAAAAAACTTTGAAGTGAGCGGATTTATAAGGGTTCGAATCCCTTCCCCACCTTACCAGTTAAATTGAGATATGGCGTACCTCCTTGAAACTTTATACTGGTATAAGTATAAAACAGGACCTGACGGGCTTCAGCAACACTGAAATACCCCATATATGCGTTATTGGACAATATGCTCAGTATATCACAAATGACTAACCTTATGATCCTCCCTAAAGGAACGGTTAAGAATGAGGGAATATTTTTTCTGATGCTTGCAGTGTTAATTGCGCTAATCATTATAGCTATATATCTGCGAAAGAGACACGACAATGACACGACAGCGAAGGATTAGGGGCTATACCAGTCTCGTTATGATGTGTTGGTAATTGCATTAATCAACAACGCATACGATTTTTTTGTGGTAATTTGAAATGCTCTAGCAACAAAAGTAAACAATAGTCACTTGGACTTGGTCATAATGACCTATGGCGTCAGATTCAAATACAGGATTAATGCTCTTTCATCGCGCCTGGAAAGGTTTCTATTAGTCCGGTTTACCTGTGTTGCTTGCGTCATGCGCCTCAGCTGTTATGGCTATTCTGCCATTGATCGTACATTGGGCGCTCCCCAAGTTCTGTCCGTCAGGCCCTATGGCCCTTGGAATATCAATAATTAAATTTTCAAAAGTGTAGTTCACGCATGCGCCTTTTCCAGTTAATCTATCGAATAATTCTGCTATCAGTTCTGTCCATTGCCCATCTGATTTCTTAACCGTGTCACTGTTTCTATTCATAGAAGGTATTTGCATGACTTCGGATTTAAAGGGTCTACTCCGGCCAACAGTTCACGTAACCTTCAATTAATAGATCAACGATAGCTGTTGAATGGGAGAGAAATTAAAGGAGATAAGAGAAACAACTTCTGATGCGGTTTCGATAATACGTGAATTGGGCTCCCCAGGAGTACAGGAATCTCTAAACAAAATATTAGAAACAACAAAGGCTGCAAAAGAGATTGTAGATGCGCTAAAGGAGCCAGGGTTTGTCAAAAATATTGAGAATATTAGGCTGACTACTGAATCTATTCAGGATGCTTCTGTCAAATTTGAAAACACTATCCGTGAGATGAAACAGACTGGAGTTATAGAACAGGCACGAGAATCAATAAAGAGTGTAAACAATGTCTTGGATTCTTTATCCAGTAACAAGGTTGGCGAGGGGACTGAAATCATGAAGGCAACACTGAGCGCAATAAGAGATCTTGTCGATGAGCTAAAACTTGTTGTTATCTCTTCCAAAAAAACGGGCACGCTCAGCAATGCTGAGGGAATCATAAAAGAATCATCAGATATGTATCGAAATATTGCTGGTTCAAAATGACGTTAGAACAGTCCTACCTTCTTTCATCCTCCACTTACGTTAATTAGGCCAATCTTGACAAGTTCAGCTCCTATACCGTAGCCAACCAGTGCTACCCCAGTTCCTAACCCTGCCATTTCGATGCCACCTTTGACCCAATTTTTCTTTGCCAAGCGGCCTTTTATAGCTCCAACTATAAAAGAGGAAACCACACTGACTCCTATTGCTATAGCTATCGAGACCCCAGAAGAAATTAGTCCATATTTAACGGCGAAATATGGCAAGATAGGAAGAACACCACCCAACAAAAAAGCTCCGAACATGACCAGTGCCCCTCTAAATGGGCTTCCCAATATCTGCAAGTTCAGGCCTAACTCTTCCGTTAACATTGTCTTGAGCCAGACATCTTTATTAGAGGTTATTTTATCGACGACTTTTTTGAGTTCGTCTCCCTGAAAGCCTTTGGCTTTGTATATTTCAACTATTTCTTGGCGCTCCTTGTTAGGCAGATTTTCAATTTCGAACTCTTCACGTCTTATTTCCGATTCTAATATCTCCCTCTGAGACTTGACTGCTAGGTAATTCTGGACCGCCATGGCTTTGGCTCCGGTGAACATCCCTACCAAAGCCGCTAAAATCACAACGTCTGCTGAAATTTGGGCTCCGCCCACGCCCGCAACAATCCCTAAGGATGTGTTTATGCCATCTCCAAATCCGAAGACTATATCTCGAATATAGCTGCTTTCCTTTATGTGGGGTTCGATATGCGTAGAACCCTTGGACAACTTCAATTACATAATTTTGTCATTTCAATATATATACGATAGCGCTCCTCATGAATCGCCGCAAGCTCCACCTACAATATATTGTGTGGTTTAATTCCAGTTAAAATTCCCCAGGTAACAAAGTGGCCAGCTTACCGGTCATTCGGGCTGCTGGCAATGAAACCTGAAAAAAAGGTTTAGTCAAATCAGTCAAATAGATGGTCATATTTATGGTCAAATAAGCCATACAACACGCTCGCCGTTATTGCTCCTGCCTTCCTTCTTGCTTAGAACGGGCGACACTATGAACTCTGGTTCTGTCCAAGCATCCCTTCAGTAGCTCATAACTACTTATTATAATCTAAGAATCTTACCCACTCTGGAAACCACAGAGTATTTTCAGGTACGCCTATGCCGCGCGCAAGTATCTCTGGACTATTATAATATAGCGAGTCGGCTCCTAATTCCTTGCCGACATTTTTGTTCAATTCATCTATGGATGACACTTTCCCAACGTACTTGTTTGCAATCAATTCCCTGTTTTGAGTATACAGACCAACTTGCCGGCCATCAGCAGTAGGTACGTAACTCACTAGTACGTCGATGCGTTTCGCGCCGGCCTCGCGCAAATAATAGATTGTTTCTCGCGCGGTGCTGCCTGTCTGGATTGTGCCTTGCATAGTTGCTATCTTCTTATTCCGAACTCGATCTTGTATAATATATTTTAGAGACTTGCCAGTGGTAAGTAATTTGTTCTTACTAACCTGTTCAGAGAAATCGATCATGTGATCTGCATCATCGTACCTATCCTTTATTATTCCCTCAGCCATCTCAAATTTTTTGTAGAAATCTTGATATTTGATGCTAAAACCGTGCGTCATAGGACGAGCGTAGTCCGGTTCCGCATAAGCCGTATCTATCTCTTTTTCCATTTTACCTCCTAAAAAGTCGGCTTGTTCCCTTCCGATATTTTTTCTGATTTCATACATACTTTTGTTGTTAAATAATGTAGCAACGTGTGACTCTCTAATGAATTCAAAAGGATCCATAAGTATTGCCTCACGAGGCAAATCTGTCAATATCTCTTTGACCCCTTCCCTACGCAGTGCAATTAGCTGACCTCCTCTTACGTCGGTGAACCTCATGTCTATCAATGATGTGTGTAAAAAATTCTCTGAGGCGATAATGCTTAATGTTCTGCTCTTGTTAGTTGCGATAACAAGTGGTTTGAAACCACTACTGTTCCTAAATGCATAGATGTCATTATCAACTTTGAATATCAAATTTCCGCGAAGGTGTCTGTCCAAGAATTCTGCAGCTCGCTCAGGTTGCCTTCGTTCGATCAACAATGTTGTGAAAATATGGTAAATCTTAAAGAGTGAATCAGAGTCTTTTGCCGATCCAACCAGAGGGTGGATGTGAAGCTTTTCTGTGTCAACAAAAAAACCGTCAAGAACCACGTGGATAGTGTGCATGCTACGGAATTGAGGTGATCTCTTTGATAGATACCCGATTGCGTTTTTTCCGTTGAGTTTATTTGTTTTTGCAAGTACCGATATGGTATCATCAGACGGCAAGGATCCTTCTCCACTTATAGCTTTCTTTGCTACTGCCATTTTCCAGTATGCTTTTCCCCTATGTTGAAGCATCCTCATACAATGCGACAGCAGATAGACAAGGTTGATTCCTGCCACGTTTGAAATGCTAATGGCAACAATTCCAGCCAATATCGTATCCCCAACTGAAATCTGACGAAGTTGTTTAAATCTCTGTGTCTTTTGGTCCGTTATCGGTAGAGATTTGAAAGACATTAATTTGGGTCAGGATGAATTTGCTTGATGCTCATTGGTCTTATAGGGAAAGCCAATGTAGGCAAGTCCACGTTTTTCAATGCTGCAACAGAACTGGAAGTACAAACAGCCAATTACCCTTTTACCACTATCAACTCTAACATTGGAATGACCCACGCAAGAGTGAAATGTGTATGCAAGGAGTTTCAAGTTCATGACAATCCCATTCATTCTATATGCGTAGAAGGTACACGGTTTATTCCCATAAGATTAATTGATGTTCCTGGGCTTGTAGAAGGTGCGCATCAAGGCAAGGGACTTGGCAACAGGTTTCTTGACGACGCACGTCAAGCGGATGCCCTAATTCATGTGATTGACGCCTCAGCTTCGACGGACAGAGAAGGAAAACCGGTGTCGGCAGGGACAGCAGATCCATCATCTGATATAAAATTTGTAGAAGAGGAATTTGATTATTGGCTCGTATCTATTGTCGGAAGAGAATGGACAAAGGTAACCAGAGAGGCAGAAAATCTAGTACAAGCTCTAACAAAAAGATTGTCAGGACTAGCCATAAAAGAAAGATCGGTCCTTGATGTTTTAAATGAAACAGGACTTGGCAAAAGGAAACCAGTGAATTGGACAACACAAGATCTTCTTGAGTTCTGCAGGAAGATTAGGCTGAGATGCAAACCTCTTATCATTGCAGCAAATAAGGCTGATTTGCAGTCAGCTAATGGAATCATTAAAGAGATGAAAAGTAGTAGGCATGATGTTATTCCCTGTTCAGCTGAAGCCGAATCCTTGCTGAGGAGAGCTGCTAAACGGGGCGTTCTCAATTATCTGCCAGGGGATAACTCATTCGATGTGAAATCTGGCAATTCCCTAAGCGAGGCTCAGAAGAAAGCGTTAGATCTGGTAAAGTCCATGCTTGGTAAATACGGATCCACCGGTGTGCAAGAGGTGATAAATAATGTGTGCTTTAACCTTTTGAAATTGATTGTCGTTTATCCGGTAGAAGATGAAGTAAGATTAACGGATAAGAAGGGAAATGTACTCCCAGATGCGCGGCTTGTTCCGCAAGATTCTAATCCAAAGGAATTGGCAAGACTCATTCATGACGATTTAGCAAAGGGCTTCCTATACGCGATAGATGTTAGAACCAAGCAGCGCCTCGGAGCCGAGCACAAACTAAATCACAACGATATAATTAAAATAGTTTCTGCAACAAGCAGGGGATAGAACAAGCAAGAATATGCGGTGCCTTGGAATTGAAAGCACAGCCCATACTTTTGGATGCTCGATTATAGAATCTTCTGATAGTGAGCAAAGAGGTCGCATAGTATCAGATTCACGTCATGTCTACAAACCACCAGAGGGGTCAGGGATTCACCCTAGAGATGCATCGAGACATCATTGTGAAATTTCTGACAAGGTTTTCAGGGACTCGCTGGCACAGGCCAAGCTTTCAATTAAGGATATAGATATAATTTCATATTCAGCTGGTCCGGGGCTTGGCCCATGTCTGAGGGTTGGAGCAGTTATTGCAAGGACACTTGCTGCATTTCATGACAAACCCCTTGTTCCAGTTAATCACGCAGTTGGCCACGTAGAGCTTGGGGCTATGCTTACTGGCGCTCGCGATCCTTTGGTTTTGCTGGTTTCTGGTGGACACACTATGATTTTGGTTTTTTCGGAACACAGATGGAGAATTTTTGGGGAGACGCTGGATATCACAATTGGGCAGTTATTGGACCAATTTGGAAGACACATAGGGTTTTCGTCCCCATGCGGTGACAGAATTGAACAGCTGGCTTCCCGATCATCAAGTGAATATCGATCCTTACCCTATGTGGTAAAAGGAAATGATGTCTCATTTTCCGGCTTGCTTACTGCAGCCATACGCGCTGCGTCAGATCAGAGCAATGAGCTCGCCTGTGCAGAAGTCTCCTATTCTCTGCAAGAGACTGCATTTTCAATGATTACGGAGACAGTTGAACGTGCGCTTTCATTCACGTCAAAAAGAGAATTTTTGATTGTAGGAGGAGTAGCAGCGAATAAAAGGTTAGCAAATATGCTCAAAAGTGCATGTAAAAGACACGCAAGCAAATTCTATCTATGTCCTGCCGAATTTGCAGGAGATAACGGAGCACAGATCGCCTGGGTTGGAATGCTTGAATTTATGACGACCGGAAAACAGGTCCAAATTGAAAAGGCGTCTGTATATCAGTCATGGCGCATTGATGAGGTCGACGTGGCGTGGAGTAGATGATCAGAGGGAATCCCTATAAGCTTTGATCTGTTCCTCAATTGCCTTCGCCCACTTACGATTGCTGTAAACGCCAAACTTGTATACTGAGCCGTTTGTAACCAGAATCAGTTTGGTTGCAATAAAACCTTCAGTTTTTACCGACGTTATTTTATCAAGAGGGATATCGAGAGCTGCTTCAGCTGTTTTTTTTGAAAGCGTTAACATCGTTCCATGTGTCCTCCGAAATATAATTCGTTGGTTAGTTAACATGAGTATTCCGTTCTTCAAATTATCTTCTGCACAGTCTTCATCAAGAATTCTCCTCTCGCCTGCTCTAGGTTCGACATGATTCATCTTTTTATGCTTTGGTTCAATGCTATATTACTATTGCAGCATCTGGAAAAAGAGTCTTAATTAAAAAAGGTGCAGAAGCTAACATCTACATCGCCATGTGGTATGGAAAGAAAGCAATAGTGAAAATTAGAGCGGCAAAACCGTACCGTCATAGTTCCATGGATACCCAAATCCGCAGGCGCCGTAGCGTTAACGAAGCCCATATGCTCTCGGTTGCAAAAATTGCTGGAGTTCCCTGCCCATTTGTATATTTCATGGACCCCGTGAGATGCGAAATCGTAATGGAGTTCATCGCAGGACAAAATGCTAAAGAAATAATGAATGCGGACTTGTCACTACAGATGGGAAAGTACGCAGGACTTCTTCATTTGAAGAACATAGTGCATGGCGATCTCACCACCTCAAATTTTATCGTAAGTAGCAGGTTAGTTCTTCTAGATTTCGGATTGTCCTTTTACTCAGAGCGTCTTGAAGACAAAGCCGTGGATGTCAGGTTGATAAAGGAAATTTTTAGCAGTGCACACTTTTCTATCCATGCGTCTCTTTTCGAGAATTTCTTGACTGGTTATTTAGACATCATGGGCGAAAAACCAACTAGAAAGATCTTAGAAAAAGTTTCCGATATAGAAGGACGCGGTAGATACGCCAGGCGTAATTAACATAATACCAACTTCGACCTACGTCCCAAATTCAAGCGTCAGAAATAGTGCCGCCGACTATCATTTATGGCCTCTTGGGACTTTGCAATCTCTTTCTCCTGATCAGATGATGCATGTAACTCTCCGAGAGATTCCTTTTCGAGATGCTGCTTTCTATCTTCGTCAGTGGTAAAAATGGCCCCACATACGAAACATTGAAAATCCGATGCGGTAGTTGGTATGTTTTCTTTGATTTTATTGGGATTTTCTTCCGTTGACAACAAATAATGTCACCCTTTTCGGATATAAAATTTTATCAGATTGGACGTTTTTTTAGCTGTCTCTCGCGGGCTCAATAATCGAGTCTTAATTGGTTCGGAGGCTAAAGGTAAATGTTCTCAGCCTATATCTTACCTCCGTGTGCTTCAACAATACTTTTAGAGATAAACAATCCTAGGCCCGTCCCTTGTAATAATTTTGAAGCAAATTTTGAAAATAACCTAGCCGATCTTATCTAAAATAGCGAAGAAATAGCAATATGCCATACTACGATAATTTTGAGATTGAAGGCAGTAAGACTTGCAAGACAGTGACACGCAGGTCATGCTTGAGCAGAGCGTAAATAACGCGTCAGACATCGATTCTCTCTATATATATACGATAATTGTCGCGCCCTTGCTCGCAACATTCCGGTCGAAGGACAAACCCTATTTGTCCAAATAGAAGAGGAGATGAGGAGGGAACAACAGTTAATGTTGATTCTGGTATTCAATTTATTGTATAGTTTCTATAGAGCATTAAAATGTAATGTCAGTTATTTGCCTTATCCATCAATGCAAGTCGTGCGTTAGACAAGACATCAGTTAGTCTATCGTTTACCTCAAGTTTACTTTGCATAACTTCAATGGCCTTTATCAATTCCTTCTTTATCTCCTGTATTGAAACACTGTCGCCTCCTTTGTAGGCTCTACTCAGCGATGCAAATTCATCGCCGTTATTAGATTTTAATTTTTCAAAATATTCAAACTGTAACTTTATTGAACATGCAATATATCCATAAATTGAGACCAATCCTAAAATTTCATTTCTTAATGAATTGACCAAACCATGCATAAAGTCAAAAGCGTTTCTTGAATTAATTAAACTGGACAGGATCCTTTGATTATCTGTCTTTAAGTCTCGGTTCTGTGTTTGTGACAAACCCACTTCCATTCTCATTCTGTCAGATTGCTTGGATAATTTTTGTATAGCTGATTTTAGACCTCCATAAACTTCTAGTTCAGAAACAAATGATTGCCTATCTATACCTGCAACATACTTTTCGAATACAGCAGCTATGTTGACAATATCTTGCTCGCTTACTCCACTTTGAGTTAGTTTCACTAACTTGGGTCCGACCAATGGTAATAATATCAATCCAGCACGGAGCATTGCCTGCTCTTGATTTAGCTTGTTGACTTCATATCGTAGGCTTTCTATTTTAGACTCAAATCCTAGTTTGTTATCATATTGGCGTTCAACATCTGACAAAAATTTTGTTACGGCTCCTTTTACAGGTATATTATTTTCAAGCGCAATCTCATTAACGGTACTCCAAAGAAATTGCAATTGTTTAAGACCAAACCCCATAGTCTCTAGGTGCTGATAATTAGAAAGTATTTGATTGTGCATATTTACAAACAATTCAAGTGTAGAGCGTTGTTGGTCGAGGGCCCTATTTTTGTTTTCCAAAGACGCTATAGCTTCTTGAAGAAATTGATGATGTAGC